>JAAEEP010000003.1 GCA_013415695.1 Methanomassiliicoccales archaeon
CTCGAGCATCATACCTCCTGGAGGCGCATGAATAGGTTCTGCACCCATAGTTTTCACCCCTAAACGCCTTCCCCCTCTATCCCTCGAGGGGGGCTTTTCAAGCTCCCCTCAAACCTCTAATCAGTACGAATGAACAGCAATTTTCTCCGTTAGCCAACGATGAAATCAGACGGTTTTCTCACCCATTTTCAAGAGAACATATCCTCTATCCAGCTTCATTATCTCCATCAAAGGCAAGGAGCATTCACCGTTCTCGCATCGGTCCAGAATATCTTCCATGGTTCCTTCTAGGTTTTCGATATCCAGTGCATTCAGAAGCTCTTCAAGGGTTTCAATTCCATTGCTCTCATCCAATCCCAGAACCTCGAGAGCGGGAGAACTTGCGGAGAGGATCCTTCCCACTCGGTCGGAGAGTATGACGGTTTCCCCGCATTCCTCAAACGCCTGCAAGAGAGCTGTGGATATCTCTTCCGCCTGGCGCCTTCCTTCCGCTTCCAGACTGGATTGCTGATAGAGTATGCCGTTTGTAATTGCTGAAGCGGCGTGGACCGACAGCGATTCCAACAGCCTGAGATCATCATCTGTGTAGGAATCGGTTCTTTCACTGAAAACCTGGATTACTCCGATGACCACACCTTCATGTTTCAATGGAACAATGAGTGCGGACTGGGTGGGTTCCTCCTCGGGAATGTCCTCGTGAACATTTCCGTCGTCGTCCACGAAATACCTGACGTTACTAGACTTGCGGGCTTTATCAACAAAGTCCTTCAGGAGGACGCTTTCACCTGTCCTTATAGTTTCACTCTGGATCCCTTCTCCAGGTGGTGCAAGCGGTATGGGGGGCAACTTCTCAATATCTATAGGTTCCCCCTCATGCCAAGCATAGAGGCAGTGAATGAGATCGTCTTCCCTGGAATATCGGGTCACGATAAGGGCATCGCACTCCATCATCTCCTTGATGAAATGATGGATGGCAGAATAGATTGTCTGAAGATCCAGGGTGTAGCTCATGACCTTGTTGGCCTCGTAGAGCATCCTCAATTCACGATTCCTCTTTTCCAGCTCCCTGGTGGCATGAGCTCTGTCGACGACTTGGACAATTGCGTTCTTCAGCTCTCCGAATTGCACGGGCGCCGTTCCACCCTTTTGAATGTAGAAATCAGCTCCCAGATTCAGGGCCTTTATGGCCACTTCCTCTCTGCCTCTACCTGTGAATAGAATGAAAGGCGTGTCATCCCCATTCGACCTGAGCTTCTTGAGGAATTCAATACCATCCAGCTCCGGCATCTGGTAATCGGAGACTATGATATCGAATTGTTCATTTTCCAAAATATCCAAAGCTGTTGGGGCAGAGTCAACCACAATGATATCCAGTCCTCCCATGCTCTCCATATAGTCCTTGGAAAGCTCGAGTAGATTTGGTTCATCATCAACCAGTAGGACTCTAATCATGGTAAATCACCGGAGCAATGGAATGAAGATATCATGGATACTCAATGCTGGTAACCTCATATACCTATCGAGGACGATATCGAGCTTGATAAGATGATCCACCAATCAGCAAACCTATTATTATCAGGTTGACAATGGTGCATCTCTGGGACAAGGATGAACTTAGAGTCGAGGGTCACGCTCAACAACGGCGTCGAAATTCCATTGTTGGGGTTTGGAACTTACAAGGTCGAGCCTGGTGAGGTGACGACCAAAGTCGTAAAGGAGGCCCTCGAGGTGGGTTACCGACACATCGATACTGCCAAGTATTACGGCAACGAGGCGGATGTTGGAAAGGCTATCAATGAGAGCAAGATCCCACGCGATGATGTTTTTATCACCACAAAACTTTGGAACTCCGACCAGGGATATGAAAAGGCCATGGAAGCTTTCGATGAGAGTTTCAATCGCCTAGGCTTGGAATACATTGACCTTTACCTCATCCACTGGCCGGTTCCAGGTAAGTATTTGGAAAGCTGGACTGCACTTGAGGACATACTTCAGAGCGGGAGGGTTCGCGCCATTGGGGTGAGCAACTTCATGGTCCATCATCTTGATGATCTCCTCACAAATTGCTCAATTGACCCTTCGGTGGATCAGGTGGAGTTCCATCCGCATTTGGTCAATCTCGAGCTACTCGAATTCTGCAAAGAGAAAGGTATCCAGATGGAGGCATGGAGCCCGCTAAAGCAGGGGAGCATGCCTTATGATCGGGGCATGGCAGGAATCGGTTGGAGGTATGGAAAGACAGCTTCACAGGCAACCCTGAGATGGGACCTCCAACATGGGGTGATAGCGATACCGAAGTCGATCAAGAAGAATCGAATGATTGAGAACAGTCAGATTTTCGACTTCGAGCTTACTCCGGCTGAGATGCGCACCATAGATTCCATGGATCGGGGGGAGAGGGTCGGTCCAGACCCCGATCGAGTGTGATTCTGAGCCCCCTCATGCTCCAATGTGCAGGAACTCCCTTATGATGAATCCTATCACGAAGGCGATGGCCGCGATTCCAAGGCTGATCGCGAGCATCTCCGAGGCCCTCCTCCGGAACACGATGCCCTTGGCGATCGCCAGCTGATAGTTCAGGATGAGGATGAACACCGTGGCATTTGCTATTACCAGCAGCAGCGATAGGGGTCTGAGGTCCCTCCTCCCAGGAGGCGGCAAGATACTCTGAGCTGGCCAGGGCAAATGCTCCCGCGATGCCGGTTATGAATGCTATGATTCCGATGAGCGCGGGGTTTCCCAGCACCAAGGTTAGGCCCGCGACCTCCCCGGTGATCTCGACGATGCCGTCGTTGAGCCCCCTTACAACCGCACCAGTATATCTCAATCTCCTCTCATCGATCATCTCCAGCAGGGATCTCTCGTGGAAATTCTCGTCCTCGACAAGCTTCTTCGCCTCGGGAATGCTTTTGGTTATGGATTCGTAATTCTCCTGGGCTTTCTCCTCATCTCCCTCCATCCGCTTGATGGCGAAGGTGATCCCGAACAGCCTGTAGCTGAGCAGATAGAGTCAGATCTTCAGTCTGTTGGGCGAGACATCCACTCCCGTGTACTTCTTCCAGAACCGATAGTGCGCCATCTCCTCCTTAGAGATCTGATCGAAAACCCGACTCTTCTCCCGATCCTTGACCGAACTGGCGAGTTTCGCGTAGAAGTGATGCTCGGTGATCTCGTCCCGCTGGGCGTCCATCACCCTCTCCCTGAGCTCCCCGCTAATTTCCTCAGCACGCACGTTACCGGACTGAATTCGGGGTAATATCTATTTATCTGCTTCCCTCGAGAAGCTGAAAGCGCCAAAGGTACTGGCCATATCAGGATGCACGACCAATGAAACCGATTTGAAATGCTGACCCCCATCGTGATGCATGATGCCTCGGAAGGCCGATCCATATCGATCTGGTGGACCTCCAGCCATGCTAGATATCGGGCCGATCCTTTTTCACGTAGTAGAGCGCATCTTCCAGAAAGTCGTACCCCTGGTTCTCGAACAGCTCCCTGGAGGCCAGGTTTGATCTCCATATGAGCGCGCATATGACCTCGATCCCGAGTTCCCTCAATCTCCTCTCCCCCTCCCTGATAAGGGCGGAAGCTATGCCCTTCCTTTGCTTCTCCGGCAGCACTGAGATCCTGTTCAGCCATCCTTTCCGCCCATCATGGGTGCAGAATATCGATCCAACCATCTCACTGTCCATCTCAGCCACCAGGAATATGGCGGTCTCCTTCTCGATCTCGGCGGCTATCCTCTCCCTGGTATCCCTCCCGGTAGGGCGGTGCTCGAGCTCAGACTCCTGCCATAGCCTTATCACCCGTTCATAGTCGTCGATTCTGAACTTCCTGATGGTGATCTCCTTCTCGGTCATGGATCGTTCCGACCAGCGCTTTTTTGGTATTTATATCGAGCGGAGAATGCAAGCTCCTCGGCCCGGAGCCCCTTCCCCTGGAAGGCCTTTTCTGCGGAATCGGGGGCCAGGGAGACATCTTATCGTTACATTCTTTCAATAAAAGATATATGCATCCACCATCGATTTAATATCGGTGAGGCTCAAGAGAAACGCTGGAGGGAGGTACCTAATTCCTCTGGAAGGTGCCCGGGAAGGAGGCTACCTAGGTAGCAAGGGTCTCAATCTTCTGAGGCTCGAACGATTAGGATTCCACGTCCCGAGAACGTTCGTGGTCACCACCGGTGCGTACAGTGACCAGTTGAACTCGAGAGAAGAGGTAATGACCTTCCTGCGCGCCGATATCGAGATGCTTATCGACCAGGGCAAGTCGTATGCGATCAGGTCCTCAGCCAACGTCGAGGACAGACCCGATAGGTCTTTTGCCGGGCAGTTCGAGACAAGGTTGGACGTTTCTGGCACAGACGAGATACTGAGTGCTGTAGGAGATGTTTGGGATTCCGCGACATCCGCTAAGGCGATCGAATATGCAAGAGCCATGGATTCTGATGACCCTGTCGAGATGGCGGTGCTGGTACAGGAATACGTGAAGCCAGAGTACTCAGGTGTCAGCTTCAGTCGCAATCCCGTTACCGGGCTCAACGAGTCCGTGATCGAGGCGGTGGAGGGTAGTGGTGAGAACCTGGTGCAAAGGGGTGAGACCCCGTTCAGATGGGTGAACAGGGCTGGGCATTTCGTGATCGAACCTGAGGAGAGCCCCCTGGACCTGCCCGTGTTGGAGTCGATCATGAAGGGAACCCGGGAGATGGAGACCAGGCAGGGGAACCCCGTGGATGCCGAATGGGTTTTCGATGGCAAGGTCCTGCATTGGGTCCAGATGCGAGAGATAACCGCATTCAGAAGCGTCAACATCTACTCGAACAGGATATCGAAGGAATTCCTACCGGGAATCATCAAACCGCTGGTGTGGTCGGTGAACATACCGTTGGTAAACGGAGCCTGGGTCCGCCTGT
This sequence comes from Methanomassiliicoccales archaeon, assembly GCA_013415695.1. Classification (NCBI taxonomy): domain Archaea; kingdom Methanobacteriati; phylum Thermoplasmatota; class Thermoplasmata; order Methanomassiliicoccales; species Methanomassiliicoccales archaeon. The sequence goes on from JAAEEP010000003.1 coordinate 4,913, forward strand.
TCACCGAGCTGATCGGACCCAACGACATCGATCCGATGACTCTCGCCAAGTCGTTCTATTACAGGGCATACTTCAACATGGGCGCGATCGGGCAGATATTCCAGGCGATGGGATTTCCCAAGGACTCGATAGAGATGCTCATGGGCTTCGAGGACGCGGGAAGGCCGGTTTTCAAGCCCAACCCGAGGACCATCAGACTGATGCCAAGGTGGATGGGTGTCGGGCTGGACAAGATCACTTTCTCCTCAAGGATCGAGGTCATGTACCCTCTCCTCAGGGACTCATATGTCAGCATGGCCTCGAAGGATCTTGAATTGATGACAGAGGGAGAGCTCATCGATGCCGTTGAGAGGCTCTATGAGATCAACCGGGAAATGGCATACTTGAACGTGGTGACACCCCTACTCGCCAATCTATATGCACAGATGTTCAAGGTGCAGTTGAAGAAGAGGAACCTGAACTTCGAGGAACTCGACCTGACAATGGGCCTAGAGGACCTTCACCTGTACGATCCATCAATTCGTCTGAGGTCGATGGGATCCCTCTATCACGAACTGCCTCCCGAGCTCAGGAACGATATCGACAAGAAGGGCTTATCGGCATTGAAGGACAATCAATCCTGTCGAATTCTGAGCGATGAGATCACGAGTTTCATCGAGGATTTCGGTCATTTCAGTGAGAGCGGGAACGACTTCTCATCGGTACCATGGAGGGAGAATCCAGAGGTTGTGCTGAACATGGTCGTCCAGTACGGTAGCGCTGAGGGGAGGCGGGAGGGAAAATCACTGGAGGAACTCGCGGCTGAGCGGCCCGGTCTCATGTTGAGATGGACCTACAAGAGGGCAAGGCAGTTCATGTTCCAGAGGGACAGGATCAGCTCTCTCTTCACCTTCGGCTACGGCCTTTTCCGACCGCTCTTCCTGGAGCTGGGAACCCGTCTGGTGACGCAGGGAGTCCTGATGGAGCCGCACGATGTGTTCTACCTGACCTGGGAGGAGATCCTGACCATCGTACGATCCAAAGGGATCGCCGATCCGATGTCCCTGGTGGATGAGAGAAGATCGGAGATCGAATCACTGAGCAACATCGAGCTGCCCGGGATAATTTTTGGTGACGACCCTCCTCCGGTGATGGAGAGGGAGATTGGCAAGCTGAAGGGCACGCCGACATCTGGAGGCTATTACGAGGGTCCGGTGAGGGTCATAGGGTCCATCAACGAATTCTCGAAGGCGGGGAGAGGGGACGTGCTGGTGATCCCGTTCTCAGATGTTGCATGGACCCCCCTGTTCTCAAGGGCCGGGGCGATAGTGGCCGAGTCCGGAGGTTTTCTCTCCCACAGTTCGATCGTGGCCAGGGAGTACGGGATACCAGCCGTGGTTTCGGTTCCTGGTGCGATGGAGCTTGAGGACGGGACCATAGTGACTGTGGATGGCTATAATGGACTTGTCAGGATCCACGAGAGGTGAGTCAATAGCTTGATACCGTCCCGGGCTCAATATTGAATCAGATCGGGGGAGATAACATGGCAGAGGTTTACTTCGCGGACATGAGGGCAACCAGAAGGAGCAGGAATATCCCAACCAAGATCGGAAAGCTCATGAGGCGGACGGGGATGGAGGATGCTATTGAGAAAGGGGATATGGTGGCCATCAAGACCCATCTGGGCGAGCCGGGGAGCACAAGTTTTCTCAGGCCCCAGTTCCTGGCCAAGGTCGTCGACGTTGTTGAGAGGAAGAAGGGAGTCCCATTCCTCACGGACTCGAATACACTCTACAGGGGAGGGAGATCGAACGCGGTTGACCACTTGAGGGCGGCGACCTTGCACGGATTCACATACCCGGTCGTCAACGCTCCAGTGATCATTGGGGACGGGCTCACGGGAAAGGATGAGGTTCAGGTCGAGATCGGATTGAAACACTTTGAGAGGGTCAGGGTCAGCTCCGCCGCATTCCATGCCGATTCAATCATAGGAGTGGCACATTTCAAGGGACATCAGCTGACGGGATTCGGCGGGGCGATAAAGAACATCGGAATGGGATTCGGATCCCGAAAGGGGAAGCTGGAGATGCATGCAGAGGTGCGACCATCTGTGAAAGAGGATGAATGCAAAGCATGTGGTCAGTGCGCCCGTTTCTGCCCGGTTGATGCCATCAAGATACGGAAGATCGCAGAGATCGACAGATCCAAGTGTATAGGCTGCGGTGAGTGTGTGACCACCTGCCCTTACGAAGCGATGGAACCGGGTGAGATGTCATCCAATGAGGCACTTCAGGAGAAGATCGTTGAGTACTGTGCGGGCATTCTCAAAGGAAAGGAGGACAAGTGCGGCTTTATCAATTTCCTCGTGGAATTCACCCCCCATTGCGACTGTCCACCATGGAGTGATGCTCCCATCGTTCCAGATGTAGGAATATTGGCATCCCGGGACGTGATCGCACTGGATCAGGCGTCGGTCGATTTGATCAACCAGCAGAGAGGGCTCGAAGGGAGCCGATTGAAGAAGGGGAAAGAACCAGGGGAGGACAAGATACGAGCTCTGACAGGGATTGATTGGGAGGTCCAGCTGGAGTACGGAGAGGAGATCGGCCTGGGTGAGAGGTCTTACAGGCTGATTAAGATCTGAAGTTCTCTGAGTGATCCAAGTATCCTTGGAATCATCGTTGGATGTAACATCCAATCTAAATACGATAATGACCTTTTATGGGCGAAAAGGACCTCCTTGTTCGAGAATGGGGGTTGTGTGTTGGCTAGCATGGACATTCCAAGGATCACCATCGCAGGTGAACGGAGCAGTGTTGGGAAATCCACCATCACAGTGGGCATACTCCTCTCACTCCAGAGAAGAGGTATGATACCCCAACCATTCAAAGCAGGACCCGATTTCTTGGACCCAATGCATCATTCAATTCTATTGGAAAGAGTGTCCAGGAATCTGGATACCTGGATGTTCCCCCAGGCCGTCGAGGAAATATTCGTCCGCGGTTCGATTGGGGCCGACATCTCTGTGATAGAGGGGGTTATGGGGCTATATGATGGATATGACGGACGCTCCGAGGAAGGATCTACAGCCCATCTATCCAAGGTGCTTGAGTCCCCGGTCATACTGGTCCTTGATGCTTCGGGCTCGTCGAGAAGCATCGGTGCGGTAGCCCTGGGATTCAAGCAGTTCGACAAGGATGTTAACATCGCAGGTGTGATCTTCAACCACGTGGGGAGCCAAAGGCATCTGGAGATGCTTGAGGACTCATTGAAGGGGACAGAATCACTGGGCGGGATCCCACGAGTCGATTCTATCGAATTGGAAAGTAGACACCTCGGACTCGTTCCAGCCGAAGAGGATCTCGACCGCGATAAGTATGAGAGGATAAGACGGACGATCGAGGACAATCTTGACATGGATCTACTTGTGGACATCGCTAGATCCGCCGATGAATTGGAAATATTTTCTCCCATTGAGGCGAGTGGAAGCGAAATTAAGGCCACCATAGGAGTCGCCATGGACGAGGCCTTCAACTTCTACTATCAAGATAACTTTGATCTGCTGCAAAGGAGAGGAGCAGAGATAGTCTACTTCTCACCCCTCCATGATAACCTTCCGGATGTTGACGGTCTCTATTTTGGAGGAGGGTATCCCGAGATCTTCGCCGCAAATCTTGAGAAGAACAAGGATCTGAGGAGAGATGTGAAACGAATGTCATCGGATGGAATGCCCATTTATGCCGAGTGCGGAGGAATGATGTATCTCTGCCATTCAGTCACCGATATGGAGGGCAATGAACGAGGGATGGTGGGAGTGTTCGACGCCAAAGTGGAGATGACTAAGCAACTCCAGGCACTGGGTTATGTTGAGGTGGAGGTCCTCAAAGACACCCCAATATCGCCAGCCGGCGGAAGTTCTCGAGGTCATGTCTTCCACTTCTCTCGTGTAGTGGAATGCAACGAGACCGAATTCGCCTATCGCCTTCACAAGAACAAGGGAATTGATGGAAGAATGGATGGATTCATCTCAGGAAATACCCTTTCGGCCTATACCCATCTTCACTTTGCCTCGTGTCCCAATTTTGCCAGCTACTTCGTGGATTCATGTGCTAAATACCGGAGGTCGTGACGTTGCCAGATGAGAATATCGATCCTCAGAAAATTGACTTCGATAATATTGTGGAAGAGGAGGTACGCAGGGGTCAGATCGGTCCGAATCTAGAATGCGCCTACTATCCATGTCACTTTCCGGGTCTGGACTGCAGCCTCTGCTTCTGCCCATTCTATCCCTGCGAGGATGATGACCTGGGAGAATTCGTCGAATCAAAAAGGGGTGGTTTGGTATGGAGTTGTTCCAAATGCCTTTGGATACACAGAGGTTCGGTAGCGAGGGAGTCTATCCCCCTACTCCAAGATAGTGATATCAGGGCTTCGAGGGAAGAGCTGGAATCCATAAGATCCGAGATCGAGAGAAGACATCCCAAGCGGGCAAGGTCACTGATGGTACTGGGGGCAACATCGGGTGCAGGTAAATCCTTGACCGTGGCAGCCCTTTGCAGGATCTTCTCAAACCTTGGATACGATGTCTCACCCTTCAAATCCCAGAATATGTCCTTGAACTCCATGGTCACCCCTGAGGGGGAGGAGATAGCCCGCATTCAGGTACTCCAGGCAATGGCGGCAAGGAAGGAACCCAATGCTCACATGAACCCCATATTAGTGAAGCCGAAGGGAGACAGAACTTCTCAGATCATTGTAGAAGGTAGACCCTACAAGGATATTGATGTAGAAGATTACTACAACGATTTCACTCTGACCGAAGGCGTGGAGATTATTCGCCGCAGCTTTGATTTTCTATCGCGTTCGAACGACATCGTGGTCGGCGAGGGCGCAGGGAGCCCAGCCGAGATAAACATCTACGATGTGGAGATAGCCAACATGAAGACCGCGGAAATCATGGGTGCGGCCTGCATTCTTGTTGTGAACATCGAATGGGGAGGATCATTCGCCCACATTCTTGGCACACTCGGCCTTCTGAAGGAAGAGCATAGGAGGATGTTCAAAGGGGTCATAATCAATAACATGAGGGGGCATCCTGACCTCCTGAGGGAAGGTATAGTCAAGATCGAGAAGCTCACTGGAGTACCGGTGTTGGGAGTTGTTCCCCACGTTGATCTTTACCTTCCTGATGAGGACTCCATGGGGCTCTCCTCGATGAGAAAGGAAGGTTCCAATATCGACATTGGTGTAATCCGCTTACCCATGATATCGAACTATACCGACTTCGATGCTCTTGGTTTGGAAAAGGATGTGTCAGTCATATTTATTGACAAACCCAAGGACCTTCAGAAAGTCAACGCGATAATCATTCCTGGAAGCAAGAACTCGGTGGCTGACCTGATATGGATGAAGAAGACGGGACTCTTCGATACAATCAGGGAACTTGAGGGAAAGGTCCCGATACTGGGAATTTGCGGAGGTTTCCAGATCATGGGAATGAGAATACTCGACCCCGAAAGCCTTGAAGGGCAAGCTGGGCCAGAGGTAGAGGGCCTTGAACTTCTCGATTGTGAGACTCGGTTCGATGCCTATGACAAGCGCACTGTCCAGGTCAATGGCCAGCTACTCGTGGACGGGAGTCTAGGTGCGGTCAAGGGATACGAGATACATATGGGAAAGACCGATATTGGAGATTGTTCTCCGCTGTTCCAGATCGAAGAGAACGGCGAATTAAGACCAGAGGGAGCAGTTTCCAGGGACAAGATGTGCATGGGCACCTACTTGCATGGACTCTTTGACCTCCCATCCTTCAGAAGGTTCTTCCTGGAACTGGTAACGAAATCCGAGCGTGATGGAGATATCGAAGATCATGACAGGCTTGTCGAAGAGAACCTAGATAAGCTTGCAGAAGCGGTCCAGAATAACATTGAAATGGATGTTCTCCTCAAAATATTGAAGCTTTAGATGCAACTTCCCATTTCGGATCTCTTGTTTCTCATCAGCGCAACACTTGAACGATTCTCACAGGCGAGCAGGTATTTTCAGAGCGCCCCAATGGGCTTCTTCAAAAGTTTTAATAGGATGGCCACGATAAGCAACTGAACAGGGGTTAACCTCTATCTATACTTATTCCGAATTGGGGTAATCAGATGTCCATGACCGGAGGGAAAGTTGGATCACAGGCGACCGGGATGAGTGCTTCGAAACAGGGCGGTAGCATTCTCGAAGCCTATGAGGATTTTAGGAACTTCGTGCGAAAAGTTGCACAGGAACCTGGACCTGTGATGTCAGAAACGGACCCCGAGGTTTCCAAGAAAGCCTCAGAGATCAAGATCTATACAGAGGATTATATCGACGCCTTCATTGCCTGCACCAAGGTGAAGACCATCCTTGCCCACAAGTTCATTGCTAAGCTTATAGATGCTGGCAAGACTTGGCAGGCAGAGTTCGGCTCCGATGAGCAGAAGATAACAGGGAACGACGTCGAAATCGGTCTTGAGGCCTTCTTCCTGTCAACGGGGGAGAAGCTACTCGTGAGGAAGAGGGGAAACTTCGGCATCGTTTACTATTTTGGCTGGTACGAGACCAAACCGCTCATAATGAGGACAATCAATCTTCTGGAATTCGGCAAGACTTCTGAAGGTTATCAGATTGTGAACACGGATTTCAATCAGACCAAGGAAGCAATCCTGGAATACCTAGAAATCCAGTAATCATACTCGTCTATTGGGCAACTTCAATACAACACTTTCTTCTATTTGCAGTTAGAATATGAATATCGTGAAAGACGGTGAGACGCGTTGGTCTTTTCCAGACCTCACATCGGCACTTGAGTGGACGAGGGAGAGGAACGACCAGGGGATCAGGTGCATTCTTTCACCACATGGTGAGTGCAGCACCACCATAGGAGCTTCTCAAAACGCTCTCGACGATCTCGTTTCATGCGCCAAGAGAATCTATGAGGAGAAAGTCAATGCCTCTCTTGCGGTGAAGCTAACAACTATCGGAGCCATGTTCGATAAACAGCTCTGCCGAGATTATCTCGTTGTACTCTTCGAAGATGCAACCGAGAACTATGTCGATCTTGAGATCGACATGGAATCAATGGCGTTCGTGGAATTCACGATAGATGTTGTGAACTCCTGCCTTGCAGATTACCCCTTGACATTGAGTCTGCAGGCTTACCTGGACCGCACTCGGGACGATATTTATAACGCGGTGCGAAGAGGGGGCTTGGTCAGGCTGGTGAAGGGTGCATATTCGGGCGATATTTCTGATTCTAACGACATCCAGGAGCGCTTTAGAGAATTGGCGGAAATTCTTCTTATAAGGCGAGAAGAATTCAAGATCGCTACGCATGATCCAGATATCATAGAATGGATGAAAAAGACCACTTCGAACCAGAAGGAGAAAGTGGAATTCTCGTTCTTGAAGGGTCTTGCCGATGCAACCAAACTCGATTTGGTGCAGAAAGGTTGGAAAGTATCCGAGTACATACCGTTTGGTCCTGGTGGAGAATCGTATGAGGAACGAAGGAAGTCCTATCTTAAAACTCTCAATGGGATGGGCAGGTCTCCAGCACCCTAGCCAGCGAAAGAATAATCAATTGTCCAACTGCATTAGCAATCATGGCCATCAAGCCCAGTCGCCTCAAGAAAGGTGACACCATCGGTGTCGTTGCACCTTCCAATTCAGCGTCACTTATCAATCCAGAAATTATCGACATTGGCATAAAGAAACTGGAGTCTAAAGGGTTCACACTCCGTTTTGGCAACAATATTCAAGAGAAGCGGGGACACACTGCCGGAACCGTCCAGCAACGCCTCGAGGATCTCATGAACATGTTCGAGGACCCTGAGGTTGACGCAATCATGTCTGTTATGGGCGGGTTCAACTCTCATCAGCTCCTTCATTACATCGATTATGAGGTGATCAGGGAGAACCCCAAGGTCTTCATTGGGTTCTCTGATATCACCGCCCTGAGCAACGCTTTCCTATCAAGATCGGGACTAATCAATTTCTCTGGTCCAGCATTCGTTACTTTCTGCCAGCCCGATCTTCCTGAATATACCGAGAAATATTTTGACGAGATTCTGATCGAGGGCAAGAGGTCTACTATCCGCGCATCAGAGGAATGGGCAGAGGACGCTTGGTGGAGAGAACCAATCAACTATGGAAAGAGGGAGTGGAAGGCAAATCCGGGCTGGGACGTTTTCCGATCGGGAATTGCTGAGGGTTCCTGCGTGGGAGGCAATATCAGCACACTCATGCTCCTTGCGGGAACGGATTATTGGCCCGATATGGAGGGGAGCATACTGTTCCTTGATGAGGATGATGGAGAGACGCCTCAAACAATCGATAGATACCTGACCCAGTTGAGGCACATAGGAGTCTACGATGAGATATCCGGAATGGTCCTCGGCCGCCTTCCCACCAAGGTGGGTTTCAGCAAAGAGGACACCTTGTCCATGATATTGGAGGAAGCCACTAGGGGCTATGATTTCCCCATTGTCAGTGGTGTAGATTTCGCCCATACCGACCCCATTATCACTATTCCCCTGGGCGTTAGATGCATGGTCGATGCCTACAATCAGAGGATCGAGCTAATGGAAAGTGCTGTAAGGTGATCAGATGAGCGAGTTAATCGTAAAGACAAGAGGGCTGTGCAAATACTATGGGAAGCAGAATATGATCAAAGCGGTAGATTCCCTTGATCTTGAAGTATACGAGGGAGAGACCTTCGGACTGCTTGGCCCGAACGGTGCTGGTAAGACCACCACTATCAGGATGCTCAACTGTATAATATCTCCCACAAGTGGGACCGCGACGGTGGTCGGTCATGATATTATAAACGAAAAGAACGAGGTCAAGCGGGAGACAGGCCTTCTCGCCGAGACCCCTGGCCTCTACGAGAAGTTAAGTGCTCATGAATTCCTCGAATTCATGGGAGCCCTTTACGATGTTCCCAAGAATGTTCTTTCCAACCGCATAGAGGAGCTGCTCAAGCTCTTCGGGCTCACTCAGAGATCAAACCAACTTCTGGAGGGATACAGCAGGGGAATGAAGCAGAAAGTGCTGATCGCCGCCTCACTCATACACGATCCAAAGCTTATCTTTCTCGATGAGCCAACATCATCCCTTGACCCACGGGTGGCTCACATGGTCAAGGATCTCATCAAGGACCTTGCAGGAGAAGCTGGTAAAACGGTTTTCATAAGCAGCCATGTCCTGCCTGTTATGGAGGAGTTATGCGACCGCATCGGTATAATCAATCAAGGGAAACTGATTGCTATTGGCAGTATCGATGATATTCTGACCAGCACGGGTACCAGCAGACTCGAGGATGCTTTTATCGAGATCACGGGCGGAGTTGAGGAAAAAGAACTGTTGGCCTGGAGGGAGTTTAGGGGTGAATCTGCCTAAGTGGTTCGTAATAGCAAAGAACGAGTACCGGTTGATGACCAGTGGTTCTCTCCTGCTAAGGCGAACCCTTCCTTACCTGCTCGTGGCATTATTCCTGATTTTCGTGTTCATCCTGGGGCCGGCTCTCTTCAACCTGATCAAGAGCGACTGGTTAGTACTGGTTCTTTCCCAGGCGGCTTTGGCCACGATAGCCATAATCCTCCTCACACTGTTCTTCTACTTCCTGGTAATACCCATAACCAACACCTTGAAGGAAGAACAGGCATCGGAGTTGGAGATATTCCTAGCCGCCCCTGTGAAACCAGAGGAGGTACTGCTCGGCAAGTTCATGGGCAAGCTTATATTGTTTGGAACGCTGGCCGCCATCATTGCGGGGTTATTCGCCGCCGCTTTCACCTTGGTGGGGATAAACACCGTGCAGATGCTGGTCATAGTCCTTACAATATTCCTCCTTCTATTATCTGGGCTGTGGATAGGGACGGTCATTGCTGCCGTACTAAGGACGAAGTTGAGCAGGACGGCCAAAGGAAAGGACATCGGTAAAGGACTCTCTATCATCATAGCCCTTCCTTTACTAGGACTCATGTATGCCTTATTTAGCGGGATGATGTTCTCCGCACTCGATGACCCTGGCACGGCAGATCTGGTAGAGATGATCCTTGCATTCTTCCCGACAACATGGGGGGCGGATATCCTCGTAAGTTATGCCAATTTCCCAGGGTTGTTGTTCCCTCCTGAAACCCTGGTGGTAGTAGCTATTCCCGGAGTTATCCTTTTCACCGTCGCATCATTCTTCTTTGGCAACAGGGTTATTGCCAGAGCTTACACTCTCGAGCCTACTTCGTTCACCTCTTCCATCGTGAAAAAGGATGGATTTCTTCTGAAATTCATCGGGTGGGCAACCGGCTCTGGGCAATTCTCCGTCATGGTAATCACCATATTCAAGGACTGGGGAAGAAGACTGGAAAATCTGTCAAAGGTTGGCTATGTCGTTGGTCTAGTTTTCCTCTTGGCCATATTCTTCACCAGGCCTGAAGAACCAACTGCTGTAATCATACTCCTTACTTTCATGATAGGGTTGCTCGCCGCCTTCGTTGTAGGGGAGGTGACTATACGTGGTAAAGAGATGCTTTTCATCTACAGAAAAGCTCCTCGGGGCGAGAATCGGCTTGTCTGGGCAAGATTGATCCAAGGCTGGTTCATCGTTGTTCCTGTGACAACCATTATCGTTCTGATCATGCTGGCCTTCATTCCTGGACTTCCGCTCATTGACCTTTTCGCCTATCTCCTATTCATGGACCAGATGGCTATGGCGATTACGGTTTTCTCACTGGGGTTGTTCCTAGTAATGCCAGCTTTCTCTGAGAAAACAGGAGAGATGATCGTCAACATGATGGGGACAATGTTCCTCTTCTTCATCCTCTTCGTCATTGGAGAGGTATTCTTTGGTTCAATTGGATTCGTCCTGTTCTACATACCCGTTTCATGGGCGATTTCACTCTCTGTACTATACCTGGGCCTGAGAAACCTGAGCCGAATTGAATGATCATTCATCAATAACTGCGTCACCGCTCATCTGAAGCGCGGATTTCATGAGTCGAGCATGATCTTCAACATCATTAAGTGCCGATCTTCTGTTCTGGAGATTGCTACCGTATATCCTGATCAGGTTGGACCCCTCTACGACACCTTTTGCACCGTGGTCTCTGGCCTTCCTTGCCTGCTGTGGTTTGGATATACCGAATCCCAATGCTATCGGAAGCTCACTCTCCGTTGAGACCGTCCTGATCATCTCAAGGGTCTTTCCTGTTAGCGAGTCCCTGAGGCCCGTTGTGCCGGCTACAGATACCAGATAGGCATATCCCCTTGCTTCATCCAAGATTCGGCGCCTCCTCTCGAATGGTGTGTTCGGGCTGATGAGGTTGATAAGATCCAAGTTCCTTTCCATCATGAATCCATTCAGTTCTTTGCACTCTTCCATGGGAAGGTCCACAGCAATAATTCCATCACCTTGGACGTCGGCGAGATCGTTGCAGAATTTGCCCAATCCTCGTTGAAGCATTGTATTGTAGTAGCCCATGACGACCACGGGCTGCTCAAGTCCGATCTCCCGAATGGAACGGATCATCTCAAATAAATGACCACAACGGAATCCTCCTACCAATGAACGGTTCATTGCCTCTTGGATAAGACGACCGTCTGCAACGGGGTCAGAGAAGGGGATTCCAAGTTCCAGAATGTCTGCACCAGAGTCGCATAGAACCTCAACCAGCTTGATAGAGAATTCCATATCAGGATCTCCAGTGCACACGTATGGTATGTAGGCTCCCTCTTCGTCTCCGAGGGAATCGAATACTTTTCCTATCCTGCTCACAGCCTTCCCTCCATTCTCGCTATCTGCTCGACATCCTTGTCACCCCTTCCCGACAGGTTCACCACTATGATCTGATCCCTGTCCATTTCCGTTGCGAGTTTGGCTACGAAGGCAATAGCGTGGGCGCTCTCCAGTGCAGGCACTATTCCCTCTGTTTCAGACAAAAGATGGAATCCTTGAACGGCCTCCTGGTCGTTGATAGATTGGTAAAGCGCTCGACCCATCACAGCGAGATATGAGTGCTCGGGACCGACACCGGGATAATCAAGACCCGCCGCGATGGAATGGGTCTCTCGGATCTGACCCTCTTCATCCTGTATGAGCAGAATGCGAGAGCCATGAAGGACACCAGGAGTTCCGACTGAGGCACTTGCCGAATGCAATCCCGTATCAATTCCGCAACCTCCCGCCTCCACTCCATACATCTTGACCGGATCGTCAAGGAAGGGGTGGAAGAGGCCCATGGCATTGCTACCCCCACCAACGCATGCGACAAGAGCATCGGGCAATCTGCCCTCTTCCTTGATAATCTGCTCCCTGGCCTCTTTTCCGATCACGGATTGAAAATCCCTCACGATTGTCGGGTAGGGATGCGGGCCTATCACGCTCCCGATGAGGTAATGGGTATGGTCGCTGGTGGAGGCGAAGTCCCTCATTGCTTCATTGATCGCATCCTTGAGCGTTTTTGACCCGTTCTCAACGACATTTACCTTCGCTCCAAGCAGGTTCATGCGGAAGCAGTTAAGCCTCTGTCTCTCCACATCCACCGCTCCCATGAACACCTCGCAGTCGAGACCAAGCAGGGCACATGCGGTCGCGGTCGCCACACCATGCTGTCCGGCTCCCGTTTCTGCCGTGACCCTGGTCTTTCCCATAGCCTCAGCCAGAAGCCCTTGTCCCAATGCGTTGTTGATCTTATGGGAGCCTGTGTGAGCAAGATCTTCCCTCTTGAGGTATATCCTGGCTCCACCTAGCTCCTCGGAGAGCCTCTCGGCGAAATACAAAGGTGTCGGTCTTCCGATGTACTGCGCTCGAAGTTTATCCAGTCTAGCGTTGAACTCATCATCGTTTCTCAGCCGGATGTATTCTCTCTCCACCTGCTTGAAAGCGGCGACTAGAACCTCAGGAATGTAGAATCCTCCAAAATTCCCAAAGTAAGATGATAATGTCAACTATGGCACCTCCTTATGAACAAATCGACCAACGTCAGGTCCTTCTTTCCGGGGATGGTTTCGACACCGGAAGAGACATCCACGCCATATGGTCTGAGTTCCTTCACCTCGTTTAGGTTGTGAGGGCTCAGTCCGCCTGCCACAATGGCTCTGCTGCATGAATCTATCGGGATCTTTGAGTAATCATAGCTAGTTCCAGTCCCTGGGATCCCGGCTTCAAATACAAGGGCGTCGGCCACACCTTCGAATTTCTCGACCTGTTTTATCTCAGGTGTTACTGCTCTTATGACCCTGATGCCGCTCTCCTTCACCCTAGAAATGAACACCGGGGAGAGCGAGTATGTCTGAAGGACATCAGCACCACTTTTCTCGAGAATATGAATGGCCTCATTAGGCCCCATTGGATTGCATATCAGCACTCTCGTGGTCAAGGGTCCAAGTGTGGAGCATATCTGACAGATTCTCTCAAGGGAAAGACTTCGATTCCGACCAAGGAAGTGAACGAAACCCAACGCATCCGCACCCAGATCTTCGCACATATGGGCGTCTTCTTCTGAAGTGATACCGCAGATCTTAACCTTCATGCGTAAACCTCCCTGCAACGGTCGATCACCATACCCACCGCTCTTGCAATATCAGGACTTCCCATGAACATTGAACCGATCAGGACGCCATCGTAACCCTTGACCATATCGAGCTCCTGTATCGATCTGATCCCGCTCTCTGCGATCGTCAACCTGTTGCCGTCGAGCAGAGGGCCGATTCTGCTCAGGTTCTCCATGTCCACATCCAAGGTCTTGAGGTTCCGAGTATTCACACCAACAAGATCGACCTTATCAAGATTGGAGAGTGAATTCAACTTTGCCACATCGTCTTTCGAATGAAGTTCAATCAAGGGCTCCATGCCCTTCAGCAGGCAATTATGGATCATCTCGTCCAGGAACTCGATCTCTAGGGCCGAGGCGATCAGAAGGACCGAGTCTGCTCCCAGGTTATCCGCGACATCGATCTGTTTTGGAGAGATCACGAAATCCTTGAAAAGCATGGGCAGATTGACGGTCGACCTGATCGAAGCAAAGAGTTCAGTACCTCCCCCGAACATACTTGACTCGACCAATACCGATACTCCAGCCATTCCGGCCAACTCATAAGCTTCAATCACTGATTCGGGATCCGGTGGAATTGATAAGGCAGCAGCGGTTGGTGATGTCGGCTTGTACTCCCCTATGACGGATACCCCCGAATCATTTGAAACGGCCTGGGCAAGTGCAGTCTTCGATCGATTCAGTTTGAATTCAGGTACGGTGATTCGTGGAAGATCGAGTATCCTTCTCAGCATTATGTAGGTGAGGACATTGGGATCATCGATCAAATCCTTCTCGAGATTCTCCAAATGGTGTTCAACCTCGCTTCCAAGGATCTGGTCGAGCAAATGCTCACTCAATTCTCGGCTTTTTTGTGATAGAATGTGAGACAAGATCCGTCTTTCTGAAAGCTCGCTTGCTTGCATTGAGATCTGTCTCTTCTCCTCTAATTCCAGACACTTGAATGTGAATTGCTCCAGTTTCGCAAATGCGCTGCCGTTCCTCAAAATCTCTCTGGCAATCTCGAATCCATCATGGATGGAAACGGCCCTTCCACCGATGTATAGTCCGGCTCCAGCATTCAAGGCAACGATATCGGCTCTAGGTGAATTCTCACCCTTCAGGATGGAGAGCAAGATACGGGCGTTTTCTGTAGGATTCCCCCCCTTTAACCGATCCAGGGGTGCGACGTCGATGCCAAAATCCTTCGGTTCGATCGTGTAATCTCGCATTTCTCCTTCAATAATCTCTACTATTCTGGTCCTTCCAAGAGTGGTGATTTCGTCCATCCCAGATCCGTGGACCACCATGACCCGGTCTGAACCGAGCCTCTGCATGACCTTGCACACCATAGGGGCAATGTCCGGATCGTAGACGCCAATGAGCTGCCTTTTCACTCCCGCTGGGTTAGCCAATGGCCCAAGTAGATTGAAGAAGGTTCTGATGCCTATTTCCTTCCGAGGAGCGAGGACATTCCTCATGGAATCATGAAAAATTGGAGCGAACATGAAGCCGATGCCAGTGCTCTCCAGACACTTCTCCACCGAGAGCGGATCTAGATCGTTTGGTATCCCCAATACATGGAGGACGTCCGCGGAACCAGACATGCTTGAGATTGAGCGGTTACCATGTTTTGCGACCGGTAAACCGGAAGCGCATATCACGAATGAAGCTGTGGTGCTTATATTGAAGGTTCCTGTGGCGTCACCTCCAGTACCACATACATCGATGGCGCTGAGAGGTGAGCGGATCTTCTGACCCATTTCCCTCATGACCTTGACGAAACCCAATAGCTCCTCCACAGTCTCGCCCTTCATCCTCATCGCGGTGATGAAAGACCCTATCTGGCTAGGCGTTGCTTGCCCCGTTATTATCTCCCTCATGACCTCGGAGGACTCATCCGTGGAGAGATCGGTTCCCTCAACCACTCGGGAGATCGAATCCCTTATCATCTACCGCACCTCCCAATGAAGTTCGAGAGGATCTTTCTACCCTGGGAAGTCATCACGGATTCTGGATGGAACTGGAGTCCAAAGATCTCCTCGTTCTTGACCCGTAAGGCCATGATCTCCCCCCCATCGTTCTTTCCGAGTACTTCTATGCAATCGGGAAGGTCCTCAGCGCTTACGATCAACGAATGGTACCTGGTCGCCTCCAGTGGAGAAGGTATTCCCTCCAGCACCCCTTCCCCATTGTGTGTGATCGCACTGACCTTGCCGTGTACGACCTCATTTGCCCTGACCACTGAACCCCCGTGAACATGGGCGATTGCCTGGTGTCCCAGGCATATTCCAAGCACCGGTGAACCATATCCCCCATTTCTTATGACATCCAGAGACATGTTCGTGGTCCTTGGGTGCCCAGGTCCAGGAGATATAACATAACCGTCCATTTCTCCTAGATGTTCTTTCAGGCTGGGAGAGTCGTTTCTCTCAACGAATACTGAAGCACCAAGCTCACCAAGGTACTGTGCGATGTTGTAGACGAAGGAATCGTAATTATCAACTATCAATATCCGGGTCATTGTCAATCCTCCATATCCTTGGTCATCAAGGCAAGTAGCAGAGCCCCCATCTTGTGCTGAGTCTCCATGTATTCCTTCTCGGGTATCGAGTCGTGGACGATTCCAGCGCCAGCCTGCAATCTAGCTCTCTTGCCGTGGAGAACAATGGAACGGATCACGATGCCGAAATCCATGTTGCCGTTGAAGTCAAAATAACCGGCAGCTCCTGCATAAGGCCCTCTTCGTTCATCTTCCAGATCTGAGATGATCTCCATTGCCCGAATCTTAGGTGCTCCGGTGACTGTTCCTGCGGGGAAGCATGCCTTCAAGGCATCGAAAGCATCGAAAGAATCGTCAAGCTCGCTTTCAATATTGCTGACAATATGCTGGACATGGGAGAACTTCTCCACATTCATTAGCTCTGTCACTTTCACAGTGCCCGTTCTGGATACTCTCCCCATATCATTTCTATGAAGATCCACCAGCATCAGGTGTTCAGCTCTTTCCTTGACGTCTAGAAGCATATCGAGCTTGAGCTTCTCGTCCTCCTCTGGATCTGGATCTCGTGGTCTAGTTCCCGCAAGAGGTCTGGTCGTGAGTTTAGTCCCCTTTAGCCTTACCAACATCTCAGGGGATGAACCGATAAGCTTGGTCTCCCCGAAGTCCAGATAGAAGAGGTATGGCGAGGGATTCAAAGATCTGAGAACCCGATACATTTCCAATGGGTCCCCGTGAATCTCAAAATCAATGCTTCTGGATGGGACAACCTGAAAGATCTCACCCTCCATTATCATCTCCTTTGCCTCAACGACCTTGGATTCGAATTCCTCCTGGCTTGTGTTTGGGGTACCTCCTCGAATGACAATTCCAGTTTCTTCTTTCTCCCTTACCGTATTGAAAGCCTCTTTCAGTTCCCTCAGATCTCCATGGGAGATCAGATAGGTCTTTTCATCCAGATGATCAATGCAGACCAAGTGTCGAGGTAGAACGAAGTACATGTCCGGTATCTCATCTTCTCCATCTGGAAGCTGAATACCTTCGAATTCACTCACCATCCCGTATCCGATGAAGCCGACCATTCCTCCCGAGAATGGTGCAAGGTCGGAAGCCCCGCAGTCAAATGACTTGAAGTGCCCTCTCAATGAGTCGTATGCCGAGGGAACGCGGTATGCGTTTTCATCAATCACAATCATGGTCCCTTTTGACCTGAAGGTAGAGATGGGATCGACGCCAATGAATGAGTATCTAGCCGTCTTCTCCGGCCCCTCGACCGACTCAAGGAGGAAGCATTCCCCGGGGAACTTTTCCCTCAAGGAGGCAAATACAGACAGGGGATCCTGCCTATGTTCATCTCTAACAGAAACGCTAGTGGGAAGGGCCAGGGTGTTTGAGAGCTTGTTTCCGCTCACTTCTCCCTGGTAGCCAAAGTAAATCCCTCATTTGAGTCATGTTGCGTCATATAGTAACTGTATTATAAATTACTTTGTAGTATAAATATATACATTTATGGATAAGTTACTACATTGGAAAAGATAATGAAATATAACTATTTTAAAAGTAACTATTAATTTTATATGCTTAATTTAATAATTCAATGTATTGACTAATGTAAGATTCTAATCATAGCTCATTAGTTGAAATATCATCCTTCAATATTCTCCCAAAGCCCCAAAACGTTGCCTTCGCTGTCCCTGACAACTGAAAAGAAGGCTATGTCCAGTATTGGGTTTTTGGGTCTGATGATCTCTCCCCCTTCGGAAACGACTCTCTTCAAGCATTCATCAACAGATTCCACTTCAATCTCTAGAAAAGTACCTTCAAGGCCATGAGTCCCCCTCTTGTAGAACCCACCATTTATCGCACCCGGAATCATCACTTCTCCATTTTCGTCAACTGGAGCCGTATTGGCTGCGTGGAAATCTCCCCCACTACCTGGAACTGGAATGATTTTCCAGCCAAAAACACTTCGATAGAAGTTCTTGGCCCTTTCCATATCATCGACAGGTATGTCAAATGCCCTAACCTTATCCATCTTGAATCCTCAGTGCATAATTGCTTAATCTAACCATTATTTTTTTCATGTAATATAACTGGAAATCCAACCCAGTTCCTTCAATCAGTATGAAAGCCTTTTCAGAATGAATTAATACCCAGAGCTATTACACTGTTAATAGGTGCATTGATTGGCAAATGAAAGCAGACTCACCGATGTTCTGGAATATCTTGAAGGAGTCCTGGAGGATGACCCTCAAAACGACAGGGCGCTCATATTGAAAACAGAAGCTCTCATGTTTCTTAAGCGGTACGAGGAAGCCTTGGATTCAATCGAGATCGCCGTATCAACAGGTCCCTTCAATATGAAAGCCATTCTCAAGAAGGTCGATGTTCTGACCTTTATGAGGGACTATGAAAAGGCACTCGATGTGGTGAGCCAGGCTGTTGAGATAATCGACACGGATGAAGCTGCTCTCTTGAAGAAAGCACTTCTTCTGTGGATACTCGATAAGAATAAACAATCTTCTGATACGTTTGACAGGCTGATTAAAGTAAATCCAGAAGGAAGAATGGCTAGAAAGATAAATGGCACACTTTTTGGATATCTGGCCAATTCAAGAGAAGGCTTGCCCGCTGTGAACAAGATACTCGAGTTCGCCCCTTTCAGTGAAAAGGCACTTCTAATGAAAGCAACCATCCTCCGAACCCTTAACAAGGATGAAGAGGCCATTCAGCCTTTGGACGTTATCCTCGAATTCAACCCAAAGAATGAGGATGCCCTGCACTTGAAGGCATCGACTCTGAATTACCTCGATAGGTATCAGGAGGCATTGAGCATGCTTGACGACCTCATTGCCCTTGATCCGATGAATGAAGATTATCTGATTGAGAAAGGAAGAGCCCTCTGGTTACTTGATAAGAATTCTGAGGCGGAGAAGTTATTCGACCAAATATTGTCTATTTCACCCGACAACGAGGAAGCGCTGATGCTCAAAGGCTTCGTCATGAGGTGCAATGGGCAACACGAGGAAGCACTGAAGCTTCTCGATGAAGCTCTCCGACGAAATCCAGATGAGTCCAGCATACTCCTGACAAAAGCGGAGGATCTTAGAGCACTTGGCCGGAACGAGGAGGCATTATCTATCGTTGACGAAGTCCTTGAAAAGGAACCAAATAATACCCGAGCTCTCCTCATAAAAGCCGATTCCCTTGTCCGTATTGGGCAAGGGAAGAAAGCCTTGAAGATAACCGAGAAGATATTGCTTAAGGACGAGGACAACGAACTTGCCCTGTTGATCAAAATAGAGGCCTTCAGGTCTTTGAAACTGATTGACGGTCTACTCAATACAATTGAGAAGATTATCGAACTCAATAACGATTGAGATGATTTCGAGTACTGACCCTCTCATTTTTCCCATTATTAAACAGCGATAATGAAATATAATACGGAATGTGAAATCGTTTATGAACTTGTCATGATCGCGCCAATACGATCGATCATGTAGGGAGGGGGGGACAAATGAAAGTAACAAACCTAGTGATTGGCGTTATCGTGATTCTCGCCGCTCTTATGATGTTTAGCGTCTCCATAGTCGCAGTATCTTCCGAGACAAAGGCCAAGGGCGATTGTGATATCAGCAAGATGGTAGAGAATGGTGACATCGACGAGACCATAATTGTACCATTCCCTAGCGGTGAAGATATTCAGGATATTCTTGAGTCTCTTGATCCAGAAGTCCAAGATACTATCATTGCATGGGCATTAGAGAATCCTGAAAAAGCCGATTTGATCCGGGCTCTGGTCGATTCCATCGACGAAGTCCAGATGGTCTTGGATGGTAAGTACCATATCAATGCCCATGTTTGGGAGAGAAATGGATGTGGCGATGCAAATGTACATTTCCACTGGAAGGGATCGATTTCTATATCTTTCCTTCATTATGAGAATGGTGAGGTAGTCGATACACTGACAATCGATATGGATGTCAAGTGCTTCCAATTCATTCTCCATCTGAAGGACATATGCATTGAGAACAATCAGATCTGCATCGACAAGGTAATGGTCAACACCATTCTCAGGGGCGAGATGTCTATTACTTCTGACCTTCAAGTGGAGTACCTGCCTCTTGAGCTTGACCTCTGGTCCCATCTTATTCTTAAGATACAGGATGGAGAAGTCATCATGTTCAAAGTATGGCTGCCATCCTGGTTTGGAATGCTTGTAGCGACGATCTGAACTCAAACTCTTACTTTTCTTGATTTTTTCTTAGAGATATCGTCAATTATACTCCAACAATTATAAGTACTAAATTAATTAAGGTAGTAATTTAACATATTAAATTTAATAAGATGAATAAGAAAATGGAATTAGGAATTGTCTTTTTGGGACTCTTCATAGAGATCACAGAGTTCATTGAGAAACTCTTCATAGGTCTTTCTGAATTTGAGTCTGTAAAGGCGGTCGCGAGTGTCGGTCGAGATTTGAATGCTTGTTTTCTTATCTTCCATTAGATTCCTCCTATTGATGCGTATAATATCATAGTATCTATATTGATTATAGATATAATTGTGTATGTTAATATATATAATTGACTAATTACATATATAATAATACATATTGTAATTTATAATTCAAACAATTATTCTTTCAGTATTTACAACATGCATATTATTATAGAAATTATAGAATTATAGTAATATTTTATATCTAAATTATGTTACTTCTATGTATATACATAATAATATACAGCGTATCACGCAATTTAGTCAACGACGGTCTCCCGAATATCAACTTAAGTATCCTAAGAAATACGTTTTCTTCCCCCATTTCGACCCCAATATATGGTTTTTAATCTTGCTACATGTTATCACGTGTTCAAATTCAATTTGATATTAGATCTATCTCGGGAAAATCAGGATAGAAAATTCGAATCCTCGATAGATCAAAGTAGAATCTCTTACCTAGAATCAAGGTCAAGAGATCTGAAAATCGTTCAATATAGCATAATACTAAAATAATATAGAAAATATTGATAATAACTAATATTATAAATGTAATTACTAAATATGTCTAATTTTCATCATCAAGATAGAGATTCTAGATATTGACAATCTTGGGGGACTCATGATGAAGCTAATCATTCTCTAGAACGAAGTACATCCGCCTGTTGTTCTTCCCTTTGTTCTTCATCTTTGTGAGTTTGATTCTGCCAATTTCAGAAGTGTGTAATACATGACAACCACCATCCGGTTGTTTGTCGAACCCTTTGATATCTACGATTCTTACCCTTTCGATGTCTTCAGGTAGTCCCATCAACAATTTTGTTAGATTAGGATCAACTTCAAGCTCTTCTCGTGTGATGTGATATGTCTCAACGGGAAGATCCTGAAATACGATCTCATTTGCTTTCTCTACGTAGCTTTCGATCTTTTCTCTATCAAAATCTTCAAGGGTGAAATCCATTCTGCCTCCGTCGATATCAATCTCATTACCACCGATTTTCACATTGCCCCTGACCCAGAACGCACCGCTTAGAATGTGGGCAGCGGTATGATGTCTCATGAGTCGATATCTCCTTTCCCATTCTATTCGACCGATTACCTCATCCCCTTTCTTAAGCCCCTCATGGTCTACCTCATGGGAAATTTCTCCGTCGGACTTTCCTACGGAAATTACCTTGAACTCTAAACCATCAGATTTTCTAATTATTTCTCCAGTGTCGCAGGCAACTCCTCCTGACCTGGGATAGAAAGCTGTTCGATCTAGAACAACATCTTTATCATTTACAAAGACCACCTTGGCATCGAATTCTTTCAAGAACATATCATCCAGGTACAAGAGCTCGGTCATGCAAACGCCTCTCATATTACTGAAGAAGATTTAGTTTGAAGAAACTATCGATTGAGCTAACAATAGCATCATTGTCTCGCTAGAAATTCGAGGTCCATTAATAGAGATGTTCTTCACGGGATAATGTCGCCACATGATTATATTTCCAGCATTATGTTAAATAAAGGAAATAAGGGAATTGGTTTGTAAGAGGTTTTCGTGGCCTAATGTCCTTCATTCAATCTCCTTAGGAAGGGTTTCATCCCTTCACAAGGAGAGGAAGGACCATGTCTCCCTTGACCGTGTTGGTCACAATCGCCAAGCCTAGATAGGAGGCGAAAATGCCCAGCAGCGCCAGGAAGACGCCTGACAGAGTCTTCAGTGTCTCTCCACCATCGATCCACCAGTATCCAACAAGGATTAGGGCGATAGCAGCTACAAAGAGGACAATGGTCACCATCCTGACAGGTTGTGCCAAGGAAATGATGCCCATTACCAGCAGGTATACGCCCATGAAGAGAATCAACGTGGAGACCGCCTCAGGCGTGTCTGCTATTACGGTAGGAAACACGTAGAAGAATACTGCAAGGGGGCCGAACAGAGCGGTTCCAAACAGATTGTCGTTCAGGAAAGCCATAATGGTTACTGCGGCCAGGGCGATTCCCACAATACCGCTGAGTCCTCCGACCATGAAACTTAGTCCATACTGGTCGAAGAATACAAAAGCCATCATGAAGGCTATCCAGCCTATCAGTATGACCCCGAAGGCATCCGCCATCGCGACCTTAATTTTTGTCTCATCTGACATGTTGTACACTCCAGATGTTAGTTCCATTCAAAAGGAATCTTGACTGAGGGTTCCTCAGTATCATAATAATGGCCCCCCCAAGCCATGTTCTGCAATCATTTCGAGTTGCATCCGATCCCTTCCTCACAGATCTAGGACCTTTATCAGGTCTAGACAGCGAATCCTCAGGCATCCATTATTATACTTTATCTATTAAGAATGTTAAAATTATAATATTTTCTATAACGTCTGAATAAAGGCTAAAATTCATCATATTAACAAATAATAACCAATTTATTCATCAATATGATTAAATATTCAAAGCCAATGTGCCAGAATCTCTAATTTGTTATCAAACAGGAATTAACTCTTTTTGTTCGTCATTCGTCGTGATATTCTTCGTATCGTTCCGAACTATTTTTCAATTCTTAATTATTGGAATTTGAAAGCTCACATTATTGTGGAAACGCCCCAATCATGCGCGTGTTTCATCATAACTGGATGGTCAGTTCACCTTCACTAGAAACTCCATCTTTCTTCATAGGAAGTTCAATGAATTTCTGATGTTTTGGATTTTTTATCCGGGAAGCAATAATCCTCTGAACTTCGTTGAAGTCCTCAATGGAAACCAATGGTTTATGTTGCGAGGAAATGATCAAATTGTCCCATCTGAGAAAACCAGCATATACTGGGTTATGAAGGATGCGGCTTATTGACCACAGGGTCCAGAGATTATCTTTTTTGGTCGGTATGTCCTGTCTATTGAGATCCCAGGAAATCCAGTCCATTGTCTGCCCCGCTAGGTACGCTTTGAAAATATGTCTGACTTTTTCGGCCTCAAATTCTTCAGGAGCCAGTCCATCTTCTTTTAATTCATAACCGTAGGGTATCCTGAAACCGAGCAGACCATCACCTGATTCTGCTTTTTGCTTCATACCCATATATGTTCGCTCACCGATCTGCTCACTTTCAAGCTGAGCGATCCTTTGGATGATGTCCACAACAAATCTACCAACTGCATTGGAGGTATCGAGCGACTCCTGCATAGAGGCAAACTTCTTCCCCCAACTTTCGAGGTTCTCCATCATAATCATAAAGTTCTTGCTGTTCCTGTGAATGCGGTCCATCTTGAGTACCAGAATGGTATCCCACGAGTCGCGTTGTTCGATCATCCGTTGGTATTCCGGTCGTTGGGTATTCCTTCCGCTGTGTCCTTCATCTACATAGAAATCGGTGATTGTCCAGCCTTGAGCCTCACAATAGGCCTCGAGACGTTCCTTCTGGGCGTCCAGGGAGTATCCTTCCTTTGCCTGATCATCCGTCGATACCCTAGTGTAGATGGCAACCCTAGACACCGATCTCACCCATCTCCTGCTCAACAAGAGTGAGTTCACCGAGCCTCTCACGATTCCTTATTCCTCGCCTCATCCGGATCTGTACCCGGTTGAATACTTCTCTTGAGATTATTGGATCATGTTCCCTCTGACGAAGGATTCCGTCCCATCGAATGAAGCCGCAGTAAAGGGGATTCTTCAACATCTTGGATATCGCTTGCTTGCTCCACTCCTTCCCGGTCTTAGAGGGCACACCAAGATGATTTAGCGATTCGGCAATCTCCCGCAGACTCATTCCATCTAAGTATCGTCGGAAGATATCCTTCGCGATATTCGCCTCTTCTTCAATGATGGTCAAACCCCCATCTTTATATGAATATCCATAGGGGTGTCCGGAGCCCAGATAGCCATTTCCCCTTCTTGCTTTTTGCGTCATCCCGAACTTTACTCTTTCACCTATCTGTTCACTCTCCAACTGGGCGATTCTTTGTATGATGTCCATTACAAATCGGCCCATTGCGGTGGTAGTGTCGAAACTTTCCTGCATGGAGTTGAATTCCTTTCCCCACTCCCGCAGGTCATCCATCATGAGTGTGAAGTTCTTGCTGTTCCTGTGAATGCGGTCCATCTTCAGAACGACAAGAACGTCCCAGAGATCTCTTTCAACCATCATTCTTTGGTAAGCTGGGCGATTGACTTCTCTCCCACTATGGCCGTCATCAATGTAACGGTCAGTTGGTTCCCAACCTCTGGCCTTGCAATAGGATTCCAGGCGCTTCAGTTGGGCAGCTATGCTGAAACCTTCCTTGGCCTGATCTTCCGTCGATACTCTAGCATAAAGGGCCGCTCTCAGTTGGGAACCTCCTTCTGACAAATGTATGACAATTATTCGAATATTTAATTAATATGTCAGACATTTCAGCTACTGAAATGATGTCCTGGAAGATCGCTATTCTTGAATTGGATGAGAATATGATGAGATTTTTTAGTAAGAGCGAAAAAGGTAGTAATGATAACTCTAATAGTAGAAACTCAAATTAAATAATGGATATGGGATGGAACTGGCAATGGATGAAGACCGGGAGCTGGAAGAGAAGATTGCAGAGCTCAGGGAGGAATTCGGAGCACTCCTGAACGACGAGGCCATTAAGAAGCTAGCCCTAGAAGAGCTCGGGAAACTCGTATTGAACCGAAAGCAAATCTCGGATCTCAGAGATCGAGAAGGAGCCTCACTTGAGGTAAGGGTGATAAAGATATACGAGACTCGTGAGTTCAATAGAAAGGATGGGACAACCGGTTATCTCCGAAAGATCTTGATAGAGGATGATTCGGGAAGTTGCCAGCTTACGCTTTGGGATGACGACATCGAGATCCCAGAGACCTTAGGCATCACTGAAGGTTCCAGGTTAGCCCTTATCAACTTCTATATCAAGATATCCGATTTCGGTGTAGATGCGAACAAAGGGAAGATAGGAAGGATTGAGGTATTGGCTTAACATTAACTATATTAGTATATATCGAAAACACCTAAACTAATATATGTGACTTAATAATCGCCTATTCTTTCTTTGAGCCTAGCAACCTCTTCCTCAAGGAGTTCAACCCTCTTTCTCAACAGGAAGCCATCTATTTCCTGGAAACATACGAGTTTAGGGCCGTGCTGCTTCTTGTAATCGTATTTCCCGAAAGAGTCGACATCAACGGTCCAGCCCTTCTCTTCGTCGAAGAACTCGATTAGTAAGGTGGGTTCGGCATACTCGTTAGCTATCTTCTCCCAATGGTAAACTGGGACTTTGAAATAGCGGCCGCCTCTGCGCATGATGTCCTCGTATCTCACACTTCCATCCCCGTATATATGGAATGTACCAGAACTGGTATTGATTCTCTCTTCGACGTTCTTGAGATCTAGGATATAGCTAGCGTAGAAATACTCATTCAAGAGATCCTCCAGTTCTTTCTTCTTAGTCAATAGAGTGGCTTGAGCTTCCTCATCGAATCCCTCATCCATCCGGTTGAGTATCATTCTAAGATCGGCGACACCTTTTCCTTCCCTTGTAGGAATCCCTTCTTCTGGTTTGATCTCTCCGCAGAATCTGCACACATGAACTATTTCTCCCTCTTTGAGGTTCAGGGGAGCTATTTTCTCATACCACCAGTCGGAATGATCCCCTATGGACGGGATCCAAGAGCGTTCGATCAATCTCTGATCATACTCGATATGGGTCAGCAATTCCTCCTGACGGAGGGTTCTACCACAGTCCCTGCATATGAAGTAAATCGTCTTGTCCTCAGCCATTTGTGGAACCCCATCCATTTTAATAAATCAGGTATAAGTCCATCCATTAATACACCTTGCTAATATGCAGGCGGAGTTAGGAACTATACTCCCAATTTTCGGAATGTTTATCATATGAGTGGTACAAATGTAATGAATATGGTCTTGAAGATCGAGAGCCCAGCTTTCAGAGAGGGGGAGATGATTCCGAAGAGGTTCACCTGTGATGGTGAAGATATTTCCCCTCCGCTTTCATGGAAGGAGGTTCCTAATGGGACCAGATCTCTGGCCATCATCTGCGACGATCCAGATGCTTCAACAGGTACTTGGGATCACTGGATCTTGTTCAACATAGATCCGTCAAAAGGAGGACTACCCGAGGCCGTGTCCAAGGAAAGGCGATTGCCCGGAGGGGAAATCCATGGAAAGAACAGTTGGGGCAGATCCTATTATGGAGGTCCCTGTCCACCCCCTGGAAAGCCTCATCGCTATATCTTCAAACTTTTCGCATTAGATACAAGACTATCAATATCTCCTGGATCTAATAAATCCGAGTTGTTGGAGTCGATGAAAAAGCATATTTTGGACAAGGCACGATTGGTGGGAATTTACGGCAGATGAAGTAATGGTCCATACATCAATTCGTGTTCTAAGTATTCCTTTCTATATTATTTGCCAATGTCTTGAATGAGAGTAGAAGAATAAGGAAAAGAGATTTAAGGGAAGGGGTTTGGGTCTACTTCCTTTTAACAGCAGCGAACACGACCGAGATGACTACCACGACGACCAAGACTACTATGATTATTCCAAAGTATGGCTCCTTGAAGAAGAAGTCGTTGATGTCTCCGCCTGTCGCGGGACCATCCTCAGCATCTTCAGAGATGCTGCTCTGATAGTCCGCAATCTCCTGGATACCGGTCTTGGCAGTAGAAGCATCCATGGATCCGAGGGTGGTATCGTCTTCGCTCATTTCGGGGAGTTCGAATGGCATTTCGATTCCAGACTCTCCGAACAACTGTTCGAAGTCTATGTCCATTGAGGTCAGGAACTTGACGTCTGGGGAATAATAGAACCTTTGCTCACCGTTGATTTCAAGTATGTAAACGTTCACGGCACCGTAATTCGGAAGTGTGACTAGGTTAGAACCCACACAGGCCATGTCGAACTCGATGTACTCTGTGGTGGCCTCCAGTACCCCGTTCGATATAGGTGGTGCGTCCTCTCCCTCGAATACGAGCTGGTCAAGCTCTATCGGGAATCCGTTCACCCCGTTGGCCACGAAGACCTCATCCGAGAATATCTCCTCTTCGAACTCAGCAGGCAGCCCGGTCGCATCTATGAAACCATCAGCTGAAGCGGAAATGGTTGCATTGGATCCAACCACCCACTCATCACCTACATCGAATGGGAACTGGAATATGTCAAGTGCTGGTTCGAAATCGATATTGATCTCGACATTAATGTCCGCACTCATCCACACGTCCATCGACTCGTAGGAAACGGTTTCCTCCTCAGGTCCGGTCTGGACATTGGGGAAGTTTTGTACAGATGCATCTATGATCAGGCTTCCATGGATCTCAATATCGATGCTCTGGATGGCCATGGTCGACTTGACTACCTGGACATCAACGTGTGTCCACAATGCGTAATCAAGGGAAGCATCCACTGAAATGGTCTTCTCTTCCATTTCTGGCATGGTTTCACTATCATAGGTTCCCGCCTTGGGCAACTCACCTGTGACCTCTACGTCAAGGCCGAACTGAAGCTTCTGACCCATATCCGCTGTCAGCGTGTAGTATGTGCCATCATCATCGGTTACCTCGAAGACTAGGTAGAACTCGACATTTCCATCAGCGTCGAAATTATTGACCTCTAGGCCCATTGGTTCAGTGAGATTCTCCAATTCTCCCTCGAGACTCAGAATCTCGTCAGCATATTCCGCTCCAAGGTCTCTTGAAAAGCCCATTGCCCATGCGTCTCCCTCTTCCCAGCTAGGTGGGGTAGCCTCGGCTGACGCAACGGAACAGCAGGCGAAGATTGAAAGGACCATGATTCCAGCGAGAACAGCTGTTGGAAAGGTTGCTTTCAGATTCATCTGAGATCACTCCAAGTTTACTTTGGGTGCAATCCATTCCGTATTTCTCCTTTTATAACTTTCGTGAAGAATATCAAATGTGAATAGAGTAATCTGGCTCATTGCTAGAATGAAATAAAGAAGAAAGGGGGGTTTAAGGTGTTTCAAGCGTCATTTACGCTCACATCATGCCGGGCATTCCGCCCATTCCCATACCGGGCATTCCGCCCATTCCTCCGCCACCCGGAGGCATTGGGGGTGCCGACTTGGAAGCGATAACATCATCGATCCTAAGGATCATATTGGCGACCTCTGCGGCGGCTTTCACTGCCTGGGTCTTGCATCTTAGAGGCTCGATGACATTCTCATCCAGCATGTTGATGGGCTCCCCGTTGGCGAGGTTAACGCCCATGACTTTGGCCTTCTTGTTCTTCTGCTCGTGGGCGCTCTTGAGCTTTATGACAACGTCAATCGCGTCCAGACCAGCATTCTCGGCAAGTGCCCAGGGTATGGCTTCCATCGCCTCGGCGAAAGCCTCGATAGCCAGCTGTTCCCTTCCACCGACACTGGCGGCATAGTTGGCCAATCTGAGTGAGAGCTCGATCTCGGATGAGCCTCCACCAGTAACGGCCTTTCCGTCTTCAAGGGTAACGCCAACTACCCTCAGGGCATCGTGCATTGCGCGGTCGACCTCGTCGATGACATGGTCGGTCCCACCTCTTATCAGAAGCGTGACGGCCTTGGGGTTCACACATCCGGTGATAAAGGTCATGCCTTCCTCACCGACCTTCTTCTGCTCTACAAGCTCAGAGTGACCAAGGTCATCCTCACTGATCTCATCGATGCTACCCACAAGTTTGGCTCCAGTGGCCTTCGCCAGTTTCTCCATGTCCGAGGCCTTGATCCTGCGGATGGCATATATGCCCTCCTTGGCCAAGTAGTGCTGGACCAGGTCGTCGATACCCTTCTGGCAGAATACCACGTTCGCACCAACGGCCTTAACTGTCTCGACCATCTTCCTCAGGGTGGACTCCTCCTCCTCGAGGAAGCGCGCCATGGACTCAGGGTTCTTTATCGAAATCTTGGCATCGATCTCTGTCTTCTTGATCTCCATAGCGGGTTTCAGAAGAGCGATCTTTGCACCTTCGATCTTCTTGGGCATCCTGGGGTGAACACGCTCCTTGTCAATGACCAAGCCTTCGATGACCTCTGTTTCGGCTATGGAGGCGCCGATCTTCTTCTCGACCTTGATGTTGTCGACGTCCACTATGTACTTACCGTCTCTCTCCTCAGCTATGGAGATGACGGACTTGACAGCCATGTCAGCGAGGTATTCGCTATGACCACCAACACTCTTACCGGTCATGGCAGTAATGGCGACCTTCTTGAGGATTTCGCTCTGCTTCTTAGTAGCATCGAACGCCATGTCCTCAAGGATCTTCACTGCCTCAGTGGCGGCCATCTTGTAACCATTTGCAATTATTGTGGGGTGCACATTCGACTCAATCAGGCTTTCTGCCTTCTTGAGCAACTCGCCGGCCAGAATTACTGCGGTTGTGGTTCCATCTCCGCATTCAGTATCCTGGGTCTTGGCGACCTCTACCACCATCTTGGCCGCTGGATGCTGCACGTCAATCTCCTTGAGAATCGTGACACCATCATTAGTGATGACTACGTCCCCTACAGAGTCCACGAGCATCTTGTCCATGCCCTTTGGACCCAGAGTGGATCGTACAGAATCAGCAACGGCTTTCGCGGCGGCAATGTTGTTAGACTGTGCTTCCCTGTTCTTCGATCTCTCAGTTCCTTCCTTCAAGACTATGATAGGCTGAGAACCTCCCATTGCGTACGCCATTTGGAATAGCCTCCTTCCGTCCGGTATTTTAGTCCTTCTATATAAACATTGCCCAGAAAAAAGAGTCACCCATACATGGAAAGCAGCCTCATTGCCACCAGAGAGGGAATATATTAATTTGGATTCCTCGACATACATCTCATTACATTTATCCATTTGGCTGTGCAGATATGCGAAGCAGGTTCGTAGGATGCCTCTTAGGCTGTGCAATAGGAGATGCCCTTGGGATGCCAGTTGAAGGTATGTCGAGAGAAGAGATCCTGAGCACTTATGGTGAGATCAAGGAGTTCATTCCTGGAAGGGGGTTATCTGCTGGCAGTTATACAGACGACACCCAACTAACCATTGCCCTTGCCGAGAGCATCCTCCATTGTGGGGACTTCTATCCGGGGGATTATGCTAAGAGGATCGCCGAGTGGAAGGACTACGCTGTCGGCGCAGGGTTCACATGTATGTACGCAGCAACACGTCTTTCTCAGGGAGTGGACTGGAGGGCAAGTGGGCTTGGATCGGCTGGGTGCGGGAGTGCCATGAGGGCCTATCCTATTGGTCTTCTCAATCTTTTTCAGCCGAAGAAGTTGAAACGTGATGCTGAGGAATCATCTCTCATAACACACAATGATTCCAGGGCAATCGCTGGAACCATTGCAATTGCATATGCCACATCTCTCTCTGTCAGGGAATCAAGGATCAGGGGAAAGGAGATGTTACTTAGGATCAGGGATTTTGTGGGACATACGAGTGCCGAATTCTACGAAGCCATGTCAAACACGATAAAGTACGACGGCATGAACATCCAGAAAGCTCTTTCCCGGATAGGGACGAGCGGTTACGTTGTGGAAACGGTGAACGCCTCTCTTTTCATAGCCTCCCAGGTTTCATCCTTTCAGGAGGGGATCATAGAGGCCGTGAATGCAGGTGGCGATACAGACTCGATTGGAGCAATGACCGGAGGGATACTTGGGGCAAAATACGGATACGAGGACATACCTTCCAAATGGTCCGCCAAGGTACAGAATCGCAACCGAATCTCTAATCTAGCAGACCTGCTTTTCAAACTTGTCTCCCAGCGGAATTATTGAGCGCTATCAGAATGCGCTTACACATTCAATTCCAAATTCCTGACAAATGTGGATGATCCTATCCTCAAGCTCGTGGAAGTACGACTTGGATGTGATCATCTCTTTGAAAAGTCCTGAATTGAAGTATTCTATGGGCTGCAGGATAGATATAAGATTGTCCAGCATTCCATCCCTCAACCTTAAGGGATCGATCATCACCTTTCCTACTCCGGCATGATCTATGGCCCCAACCAAGGCCTCGAGATCAATGTCAGTGACCAGGGGGATCATTGGGGCGATGAGGGCATATGTATCAACCTCCGAATTGACCAGATCCCTCATTGCACCAAGTCGATTCTCTGGTGACGGTGCATTTGGCTCGAAATACTTTGCCATCCTCTGGTCGATGGTAGTTATGGTAACGCCGACCTCACTTCCAGGAATCGCACGAAGTATGTCCGCATCCCTCACAATAAGATCTGATTTCGTGTGAACACTGACAGTGCAGTGGGAATGCGAGATGAGATCAAGGCATTTTCTGGTGAGCTCCAATTTCTTTTCTATGGGTTGATAAGGATCTGTTACGGTGCCCACTCCTATGATCCCCTCTGTTCGTTTCAGCTCCTTCGCCAGTAGATTGGGCACTCTTCTCTTTATCTTCACCAATTGCCCCCATTCCCTCCTGTCCATGTTCATGATCGAGGGGACGTAGCAATAGGTGCAACCATGTTCGCATCCAATATATGGATTCAGTGCCCAGTCTAATCCCGGAAGACGGGAGGGGGAAAGCGCCTTAGAGCAACCCGTCTCGAGATATCTGCAAACGCCGTTGGATCGAAGAGGCTGGCTTTTGTTGAAGGAAGACAAATCAAAGGTAATCCTCAATCCTCCTCTGCTGCATGACATCCTTGAGGATGGCACTATTCTTTATCCAGCGATTCATAGGGATATCCATCATCATCTGGACATGTGCCAGGGCTTTATCAAGTGTGTCAAATTTGGTGGGAACCTGTTCCAGTGTCCTCCTAACGTTCTCACGGACATTCCATACTCCAACAGGCATGATGTATCCAGGATGAGCCTCCCTGAAAATCACAGCTCCAGCTTGTCTTCTCTCCCGAGATAGTAGCTCGTTGATGGCAAGCCTTGCCGCATAGTAGCATCCCCCAATCTCGGCATAGTCCTTTCGGCCGTTGAAGTGCTCATGGCTGCTGAAGATCTCGATCTGTCTACCCGCCGGGTTCCAAGCAGTGTTTGGATACCAGGCCTCGATTAGCTCGTAACGCCATGAGGTGGGCATGAGTAAGATGGACCATCGATTATCAAGTTCAGTCCACTGATAGACCCTGAACTCATCTATTGTAGGGAAGGTCTTTGTATGGTGAAGTAGTGATTTTCCCAGGATGTCATCAACTGCTGTGATACTCCATCTCGTAGGCACAAAACGTCTATTCTTCTCAACTCCGAAAGCTCCGACGCTAAATGCTTTCTGCAGCTTGGAGACTAATACACCATTTCGGTAGAGACCACCCACGGCTTCCGCAGCTCTCAGATCGGTGTCGTAGAACGCCCTTTCAATCTTGTGATCGTATTTTGGATTCCCTATATCCAGCTCTTTTAACCTGGCAGAAGGACCAAAGGGCTGAATCTCATCATCTAGCACTATCCTCCCTGAAGGACGTTTCTGGAAACTGGCTTCGACCTCCAATGGGTTTACTGCC
This sequence comes from Methanomassiliicoccales archaeon, assembly GCA_013415695.1. NCBI lineage: Archaea > Methanobacteriati > Thermoplasmatota > Thermoplasmata > Methanomassiliicoccales > Methanomassiliicoccales archaeon. The sequence continues at coordinate 37,879 of JAAEEP010000003.1, forward strand.
AGTGCCAACTCCCTAGTGAAATCGACTATCTTTCCCCCTTTCTGGAATTCCTTGACATCGATCCTATGCTTACCTCTTACCAGTGAGAACCTGAAGTCAACTATCTCATCAATAGACCTACCCGCCCACATCTCGGGAGTGTCCATTATTGAGGTATCTCCCAACTCTGGTGGAACAAGGGGCCCGATGTCCACATTGGGGTACCCATATCTTCCAACGAAAACGCCAGGTGGGCTGCTTCCATAAAGGTCCATGGCATCGTAGATTCTCTTGGTCTTAGATATTGAGTAGAACTTGATCATTAGTGGACAGCGTTCCTTTCCACACAGCTTCTTAGATCCCTTACACAGAGCACACAGGCTACCTTTGGGTGTAGAGGTGCTCACCGTATCTGGTGCGCTGAAGAATTCTTTGGTAGCGGAGGTGCCTCCTGTAACCATCCAACACTTCAAACCGTGTATTGGGTATAATACTTTTATCGGACCCGCACTGAAAGTGTCATCCTGCCCAGGAGGATATATGAAAGTCAGTTTTCTCGATATAATCCCCGTCCTTAACCACTCGAATATTTGAGTTGGCCAAACGGAATCCACAATTGGTCATGACAGAGTACATCTTGGGATTATCACCGGAGAAACGGGAGTAGATCCTCTTCCTCCCAAGCTCAAGAGCCTTATTCTCGCAGGCGAATATCAGATCGACAAATGCCTCCCATGGATTAGGAAGATTGCCGTCTACAAGCACTAGCTTGATCGAGCAGAAGTTCGTATCACCCGATCGATTGTAGGAGTGAAGAAGTGCCACTCCTCCAACCTCCCCCTCGTGGTCAATGATCATGCATTGACCGAGTCGTTTCTTGAACAAAGCCCTGAATTCAATGGAGTAATCCAGAAGTGGGTTAACCTGCTTTGAAAGATCAACGATTCTTGGCAAGAGAGTGTCAAGCTCTTTCTCTTCTAGCTCTCTAGTTGCTCGGGGGATCGGTCTTGACTCGGAGACCCTGACAGGCTTCTCAGTGATGAGAGTCAACTGCCTTGGTACGTATCCTCCCATGATGTAGAAATGAAGATTCTTGGGTATGTTTGGCATGGTCTCGACACCGATTACCTGACATTCTCTTCCTCTGAGGTATTCCTCACATGCATCAAGGAGCTTCCTACCGACGCCTCTGTTCTGACTTTCCGGAAGTATCTCGATCGGTCCTACCCAACCGACCTTTCCCCAGACATGGGAGAATGCGGAACCTACCAGATGATCATCCTCATATACGACCAGGCAACCTTTGGGTTCCTTCCACATATATGTCTCCACTATCTTCCTAGGTCGGATTGGATAGCGGATCTTCCTGCCGATGTCCCTGGATACCAGATCTGACCACGCTTCCTGACCGACTCTTCGAGATTCTGGAATATCGGTCTCACGCATTGGTCTTATCTCTATGTTATTGCCCTTGAATCTGGAAAGCACCCTCACTTCCACACCTCGTAACCTGAAAGTCCAGCATCTAAGGATAAGTCCACCATACTAGGAATAAGTTATCCCTTTAGAAAATGCAATTTTCGGGATTCAGAGTAAGTCAATCATTAATCGTGCAGAGCTCGCCTCTTGCTGATCAATGCAGCAGTGGCCCCGGCGTTGACTCCATTATCTATGTTCACTACCACGAGTCCAGGGGAGCAAGACTGCAGCATTGAGAGTAGTGCTGCCTCCCCCCCACCTCCCCTGCCATACCCCACACTGCAAGGAACCCCTATTACGGGTATATCAACCAGGCTTGATACCACCGAGGCCAATGCCCCCTCCATTCCAGCCACCACGACGAGCACCTCGCAACCCGATTCCATCATTTCCTTGAGCGGTGCAATTAATCTATGGAGGGCAGCTATGCCAACATCGTACGCTGCAATCACAGTGCACCCCATAGCTTCTGCTACCTCTCTCGCCTCTTCCGCCACAGTAATGTCGGAGGTTCCAGCAGCCATAATCCCTATCGTGCCTGACTTTGGTTTCTCCCGTCTCTGATCCACAATGATCATACGGGCTCTTTCAGCCCATTTTACTCCATCTCTCTTACCTATCTTCTCATTGATAGCCTTGTAATGCTCAGGGGTTGTTCGAGAGATAATTACCAGATCACGGCTCTCCATAAGCTTTCCAACTATCTCCGCCAGAACATTTGGGTCCTTGCTTTCTCCGAATATGATCTCGGGTATGCCCCTTCGAGCACTTCTGGAGTGGTCAAACAGAGTATGATCGCCAATTCTCTCTAGGAAATCCAGCTTCAACAGCCTCTCGGCCTCCTTAGAGCTGATCTCGCCTTTCGAATATCGTTCCAGGATGTCCCGGACGTCCATAAAATGCCCAATGCTACTCAGGATATTTCCATTTATCTGAGGAGAAGCCTAATTCATCAAAGAAAAATTCATCAAAGAAATACTTTAATTTCCTAGGTCCTCGAATATTTCGTATGTGGCTAAGACCGACATTAAGGACGCGGCACTCCTATTCGTTTACAACGGTAACCTCGGAGCCCTCAATGCGGTCAAGGATCATCTGCATAAGCTAACCATCACAGCTACCTACGAGTGCCGTGTATGCGGATTGACCTATGGAAACCTGGGCATGAAAAACGAATGGAAGGAAATATTAGATGGTCTTGAGATCAAAGTTGTATTCCTGCACCGAGATGAGTTCAAGGAGTCATATACAAAGATCAATTTCGAATTACCGGCTGCCTTCATCAAGAGTGGAAAGCGATTAACACTCCTGATATCCGCCAATGAGATCAATGCCTCTCAGACACTTCAAGATCCTATGGAGTTTGTACGAAGCAGGATGGAGGGCTAATGGAGGAAAGGAAGGTGCCTTGGAAGAAGCCAAACCCTGAGTTGGTTGACCTACTTTCAATGGAACTCCAAGATCTCGATTGTGAGCTCAGGAAGATGTTCGGGTCTCCAGCTTACTTCGTTAACGACAACATGTTCATGGGTGTGCATGGTGACCATATATTCATGAGGCTGTCCCAGAATGATCGAGAAACCATTCTTGAGGAGCGGGATGATGTCCATCCTTTCATACCAAGGGAGGGAAGGACCATAAAGGAATATGTAGCATTTGAAGAATCATTCCTTAGGGATGTCGAAATATTCAGAGAATGGAAGAACAAGTCCTTCGCATTCGTGTCATCCCTTCCAGAGAAGGAGAAGAAGAGCAAGAATCGATGACGATATAAAGGAAGCTTTTTCTTTGACCTACTCTGATTATTCAATGATCAAATGGTCACCTTGAAATGCCCAATGTGTGGGTTGGAATTCACTGCCGACACCGAGGAAGAAGCCAAGAAGATGCTGATAGAACATCGTAAGGAGGAGCACGATAAAGAGGAAAAGTGAGTTCCGATCGTTGTTGCTTCGCTTTGAAGACAGCGAAACCTCCAGTTATCTATAACTAGAGTGATTAATCTCTTAAAACAACTTCATTGGAAAGGGTTCTCAACTTCTCAAATAATCGTTTTCCAATGAGGCCTTTATAAACAAATAAAATCGAACTGGGAGGGCGGACGCGGTTGAAATTGGGACCTCGGCTCTGATGGCATAAGCGTGTCAACAGTACAGGCCATGTAATACATGTAAGTGTCCTGTTGGGGTGACCGCTCACGACCCGGAGCTTAGGAAAAGGCTGAATGTGGAGTACTCCTCAAAGAAACTTGAAAACTTCTTAAGAGTAAGCAACGATGAACTCAAGGCTTTTACCAGATTGACCGGCAATAATGATGTTCACTCCCTCGATGTGAGGGATCTCTGCACCGTCAACTCAGAGATATCCGAATACACTAGGATCGGCCATGTATGATCTCAATCGCAACTGGTTTTTACCCCTTGGAGGATAAGGGGTCGTGGATACAGTGGAGACCAAGCTCGGCCATCTGAGGAATACACTGTCTTCTATGGACAACCTGGCGGTTGCCTTCTCTGGGGGCATTGACAGTTCCCTGATTCTCAGAGTGGCGAGCGATTTGCCGGAAATCAGAGTGATGGCCTTAATGGCGGTTTCGGAATTGGTTTCCCAACATGAGAGTTCCGAAGCTGAGAGAATTGCAGAATCACTGGAAGTTCCTTTTCGTAAAGTATCTGTCCAGGTCATGGAAAACGATGCCTTTGTTGAAAACAGCAAGGAAAGATGCTACCTCTGCAAGAGAATGATTTTCGAAAGGCTTCTCGAGGCCGCGAGAAAAGAGAATTTGGACATTCTTGTAGACGGGACGAATCTCGATGACCTTGGAGAGGACAGGCCAGGCTTGAGAGCTCTCGAAGAACTGGGTGTCAGGAGCCCCTTGGCCGAAATTCGAATCTCCAAGACCGATGTAAGGGAGATGGCTCGCAGGCTGAACATGGAAAATGTTGAAAGACCAGAGAACACTTGCCTGGCCACCCGAATCCCAAGGGGACAGATGATCACCCTAGAAAAACTGCAGAGGATCGATGATGCTGAGTCATTCCTTCGCTCTCTGGGGGTCCAACAGCTCAGGGTGAGAGACCATGAGGACCTTGCCAGAATTGAAGTCCTTCCAGACCAATTTGAGATCATACTCAACAACGCCAATGCGATAGCTATTCGATTTCGAGAGCTAGGATTTCGCTTCATCACCCTGGATTTAGAAGGATTTAGAAGCGGTAGCCTGGGTTGATCGCCATATCACATCGTCGACTTGGTGAACTTGGTATCTTTGATCAGAGCGGCCGGTGTTAGAGTTGGAGTATCTACCTCCCACCATTTGATCCACTTTCTGTCTCCGCTGAGTTCTTCCACGGATTGGAGCATTCTTGGTATGTTGTCGCTGATCCTCAATTCTTTTATGGGACCGCCTAGTTCTCCATCCTTGATGACGAACATCGCATCCCTGGGTATCATGGAGAAATCTCCATTTGTCCAGTTCTGGTACCTTAGATACCAATCGTTCGTGACATAGATACCGCTGTCTACTTTAGAGATAAGTTCTTCAGTAGTTCCTTTGCCGCTTTCCACAATCAGATTGAAGGGATGAGGATTGATCAGGCCAGCATTGGCTGTTGTCTCGGTTTCCATCTTCTTGGCCGTAGTGCTGTTGTGGAGATACCCCTTGAGTTCTCCTTTTTCGATTATGGGAGTCTTTCGGACGGGAAGCCCTTCTAGATCGAAGGGGAATGAACCATAGGTTCCTGCCTGGGTACCATCATCTTCCACCGACAGGTGTCTGGAAGACACCTTCTCTCCCACTTTGTTAGTTAAAAATGATAGTCCAGCGTCCACGAAGAAGGCAGATGAGGCTCTTCCGACCTGATTGATAAGATCAGCGAAGACCAGAGGTCCTAGGACGGCGTCGCATTCCCCCGGAACTCCGTCCTGAGGGGAGGCTGATGATCTCGAAAGCATGCCTGCCTCGCGTCCAGCAGCCTCGGCATTAAACTCCCTCTCGGTTCCAGAAACAGAGACGGCATGACCCGAAGATTGTCCCTCTCCAAAGGCCCTCAAAGAGAGTTCAATGCTTGATTTGAGGGCAACACCAAAGGCTTCACCGCTGGTCTGAAGTGTGATTCTGATGTTCCTAGCGATCAATGAACCAGCTATTCTCTTTGCCCCTTCTTTCAAACCTGCCTCTACAGCCGCTTCCACGTGACCAACAATCATGTTCGGATTAAGATCAATGCTTGGTTGATTGAGAAGAGCCCTAGAATAAGTGAATGGCCCTTGCGGTAGGGGAGCGTAGACATCGCCAGGTGGACTTGATTTTGCTTCAGCTACCAACCTTCTTGCGGTTGCTTTCAAAGACCTCTTTGAGAGGTCTGCGAGATCCGTGCCAGCCTTCCTTTCCTTCACGAAGGTGAAGATATCAGCAGTGGTCTCGTTCAAGTTCTTCGTGACCGTTATCTGGTTGTTGGAGAATCTTATCATTACTTCCTCAAGCTCCATGACGGTGACCACCGTATCGGTTGCGCCCTCTGCCTTGCACTCTTGGAGCACGAGGCTGCAAATCTCCTCGGACTTCACGAAGAACCCCCCAATCTGACATTTCGAAGCCTGACAGGTGGGCCGCCCATCCAGACCGGCATCGCCTGCATCGGATCGCCCTTGCCGCAATCGCCGGAAAAGTATTCCACCTCTTTACCTACAGCATCAATGGAGGACCAGAGCCCCGTGGTGGTGATCTCTATGACAGGGTTCTTTACCAAGCCTTTGATCTCCCCTTTCTCGATGCGATAGCTCTCCAATCCAACGTAACGCTGATTGAATCTTCTATCGTCGATGTTCCATTCCATGAAGTTCTTGATGAACAAACCGTCCTTGACATCCTCTATCAATTCCTCAAGTTGGTGATCACCTTTCTCTACAAAGGTATTTGACATTCTGACGATAGGTTCCCTGTCGAATGAAACTGATCTTGAGGAGCCGTTGCTCTCGACTCCGAAGACCCTTGCGGTCTCCCGATTATGCAGAAACTCGTGGATTCTCCCCTCCTTTATGAGGTATCGTTTCCGGGCTTTGATACATTCATCATCGAATAGATAATAGCCAAAGGACTTTGGAATGGTGGGATCTTCTACCACATTAACCACTTCAGAACCCACCTTCCTCCCTATCGAATCTTCATCGAGATATGTCTCCCCAGCTTGGGCGGCCTCCCTTCCCAGCACCCTATCCGCTTCTCCAGGATGTCCACTAGATTCATGGGACACGATACCGACCACCTCTGGCCCAAGTATCAGATCGTATTCTCCTGATCTGATTCCAGTTGCCTGGTTCAGTACCTTGCCAAGAGTTGTGACCTCCTTTCTTGACACGCTTGGAAGGTCCCATCGCTCAACCCCTTCCCAGCCGGATGAGCTGCCCAGTGATAGAAATCTCTGGACAGATCCCTTTTCCGTTGAAAGAGCTGTGAGTAACATAAAGAGCTCAACCCTGGGTATCCTGCTATAGACCCTTCCCCCATCGGAGGTGATAACCAGTTTCTCTGTCATATGAGTGTCCAATGACAGGAATCTCCCTGGAAGCTTGACATTGGATTGATCGGCGGCATCGAGTGCTTCAGCATCCGTCTCCTTCAGCAGATCGATCCGACCCTCTAGAGATACGCTATCGAATGCAATTCTAGTCTTTACCTCTACCTTTCCCTGACTGGCCGGAGTCTCGGCCATTTCTATTGGGCCTCTTCTTAGCTTAGAGGCCCGCTTGGTCGAGGAAACGACTCTTTTAACCAAGGAGCGGATTTCCCGCTTGTTGAGCTGATTTGTCGCGGCGAAGCCCAGTCCTCCGTCTATCAGGACTCTCATCCCTATCCCCTTCTTAGTGCTGAATGATGAAACCTCTGGGATACCGTTCTTGAGAAGGTTTGTCTCGTAGTAATCGGTCTGGTATCTCGCCTCTGCATATTTACAACCAGCATTCAGGGCAAGATCTAGAGCTAGTTCCAGATAATCTTCCATTCTCCTCCCTTCTTAATCCAATCACACATCTCCAACAATATAAAGAGGTTCGTTGTCACCCACGTCAAGGGAAAAAGTCTAGAATCTAGCATAAGGAATACATACCACAAATGCCTAAATTCAATATTGATGCGGGTATCTATTACTCTGCTTCAGTATGATCATGGGGTAATTCGCCAGGTCCTTGACTGTCTCAAAGAGATCTTAGAAAATGACTTTCTGGATGAGTATGAGAGGGTCGCCGTGGACATCCATGACTTCCTTTCGGAGTTCATGGATAGATTCCATCACAGAAAGGAAGAAAATTTCATCTTTCCATCAGTCTCCAATAAGTCTGATGAGACGGCCAGGATATCAGATTCTCTTATCAGAGATCATGAAAAAGCCCGAGAATTTCTGGCCAGGATGAAAAAATCAATTAGTGAAGGGTCGATATCAGATAGATCGAGCTTCATTGAGGCTGGAAAGAATTTAGTCAGACACGTTACGGATCACATCAAGGAAGAGGAGGAACGTGCATTTCCCATCTTCGAGGGGATCATCTCTGTTGAGGAAGACATCGACATCTATACTGAATGCGAGAGATTCGTGGTTGACGAGTTCGATGCGGATTTCATGCGTAGAAATGAAGACCGTGCCTTCGAAATAGAGAACAAGGTGTTGGGGCCAGGATACTACGAGGGTATTGCCTAGTCATTGAACTATAAAAAAGCCTGAGCTAAAGCGTCCCAAAGGAACATATTTCGCTATATGGAAAGGCATAGCCTATGCTGCCAACACGATCCTATCATTGGCGTCTTTGAAAGAGATCCAGGTCTTTCACCTAAGTACTATGGTATCGGCCTGACCATTCTTCCATGTGACATCCATCGCGACCTTACCGTTGCCTGCTTGGATGGAGACTGATTTTACGGTGGCGGTGTAGGTTGCCGCCCTGCCCCTAGCAGATGTCCTGACATATCCTGTCTCAGCGAGGATCCCAAGTTTTGTCATCCTCTCCACAAGCTTGTAGCATGTGGTGAGCGGTATCCCAAGGAACGATGCCAGATCATTAACTGTCATCTCCTTCCTGACGGTCAGAGCAAGGATCTCGAGAACTGCTGGATTGATCATGCTATCCGCAAGTTCATCCTTCTGATCGGTCGCTAGTTTGATCGCATCCCATATAGAGTATTCCCTACAACTATCCAGAGCTGTGAACAATACCCCATCCCTCCGATAGAACTTAAACGCATTCTTAATTAATAAAGTTTCTGGCCAGTTATCATTTAGAGGAAAGAATTTATCCCATTTTAGCGGTTGAATTCGACGTTACCGTACGAAAATGAGATTGCCGAGCGCCGAGGGGGAGATTCGAACTCCCGTGGCGCAGAGCGCCAGTGGCTCACTCGGGCATCCAATGCCACTCGAGGCCACCGCCTTGACCTGGCTAGGCTACCTCGGCAAACGGCAAGCCATTATTTTTCTGGTATTTCTATGTTTAGCCCCTTGTAATTTGAAGTTTGAGCTTAACTCTTCTCGGGAAGGGACTCTTGTGATAATCAAAATGAATTTATTGAGAAAGCTCTAATCGATAGATTATGAGAGAGATCGAGGACATGAGGGCGGATGAAGTGATGGAGAAGGATGTCGTCTATGTATCCCCCATAACAACGGTGAAGGAGTTGAAAGATCTCTTCGAGAAGCATGACTATAATTCCTTCCCTGTAGTGGAGAAAGGGGAAATCGTGGGTATTGTGAGCAAGCTCGACTTTCTCAAGATATTCACGATGGGAACGCATTTCTCAAGGTCCGATTATTGGAAGTTGTTCGCTGAGAATGTTGGAGGGGTGATGAGGCGCGCCGTCATTTCCGTTGAGCCCGATGATAGTTTGAGGAAGGTTGTTGAATACATGGTTGAGTTCAATCTAAGGAGTCTTCCTGTGGTTGAAGGGAGCAAACTTGTCGGCATCATCTCAAGGAAAGACGTTATGTCCCACCTTCTCCTCGATTGAATGAATCGAAGACTTTCGTAGGATGAGTAATTTCTTAAGGGATAATGCAATCTTTAGAGCATGCTCCTGAAGATCACGGTTGAAGAAAATGGAAATTCTACAGAAGTGAATTTCAAAGAGTCGATCGATGCGAGCGATCTTCTTGAATCACTAGGGAGACATCCCGATGGACATATCGTTATTCGAGATGATCTTCCGATTCCCCTGACAGAAACACTTCTAGATGGAGATCGCATAAGAATCATTCGGGTCGCTTCCGGCGGATAATTTCCCTTTTCGACAAAAATCCTCGATTACCGAAAGGCCCATGTTCGAAGCAATTGGATTAACACTTTGAAGAAACATCAGCATCGAAAAATATTTAAATATTGATGCATGGTTAAAGGAGTGGAAAAGCAGATAAGTCTGCCTAATATCATCATCACTATCATCTAATCACATGACCCGTATGGGATAACATTAGGATATGTTGATCCATGTGAAGAAAGGCATATGCCTACTGGCTTAAAGAGTCGGGATAAAGAGGCTGAAAGCTGTTTTTCCAACACCATTGAGGTGACCCCAATGAACATCGATCCTAGCACCACCAAATACATGATCAAAGCAAGATTAGTTGCAGACGGCATAGTCGAAAAGCCGGACGTGGTGGGCGCTATTTTTGGTCAAACTGAAGGTTTACTCGGTGATGAGCTCGACCTTAGAGATCTTCAAAAAAGCGGTCGCATCGGCCGTATTGAGGTGGAGGTCGGTTCCAAGCAGGGGAAGTCAGAAGGGGAGATTCTCATACCTTCAAGCTTGGATCAGGTAGAGACCGTCATTCTAGCGGCTGCACTGGAAACCATCGATAGGGTGGGCCCGTGCAAGGCCAAAATCAACGTCGAGTCTATCGAGGATGTCCGCATATCAAAGAGGGCTCGAATAATTGATAGGGCCCGTTCGTTACTTGGCGATCTCATCAAACAATCAAAATCGAGTGGAATAGACCTGACCGAAAGCGTCCGTCAATCCGTCCAAATGGAGGAAATAATTCACTTTGGCAGGGAGAGATTACCTGCCGGTCCAAACGTTACAGAATCAGATGCTATTATCATAGTCGAAGGACGTTCGGATGTGCTCAACTTATTGCGTTCCGGCATCAAGAACGCAATTGCTGTTGAGGGTACTAATGTACCCCGAACCATCAGCGATCTTTCCAAGGAAAGGATAATCACTGCATTCGTCGACGGTGACCGCGGAGGAGAGTTGATCCTGAGGGAGCTCTTTCAAGTGGCTGAAGTGGACTTCGTGGCTCGCGCTCCAAAAGGCCAGGAGGTAGAAGAACTCACCCAGAAACAGATCATGAAGTGTCTCCGGAACAAGATTCCAGGGGAGCAATTCATTGAGATGTACGGTCTGGGAGGGGAGGTTGCGCACCATGAGGAGGTGCACAGACCTGTAGAGAGACATGAGCGTGTAGAGATACCAGCAAAGATCGAAGTAGTGGAGGAAAAGAAACCTTCAAAGAAGCTTTCCTCAACTCAAGAGAAATACAAGGAGATCATTAACGAGCTCTCCTCTACATCCAAGGCAAAGCTCCTTAATGGAAAGGGCACCGTAGTGAAAGAGGTTCCAGTTAGGGAACTTGTGAACTCGCTCAAGAATGATTCCAAAGGGATAGCTGCAATAGTATTCGACGGTATTGTCACCCAGAGGATACTTGACATCGCTGCAGAGCAGAAGATCTCCACCATTGTGGGAACGAAGATGGGTAACATCACCAAACAACCCACGTCCGTGGAGGTGTGGACAAAAAGCGATCTAAATTGAAGATGAGCAGCAAAATAGACATCGTCCGAGAGGGCGATATAAGGTCCATAGAAACCACAGCCGATGTGGAGATACCCATCGACCCCTTGAAAAGGGTTATCGGCCAGGACGAAGCCGTTTCCCTGGCTAGAGTGGCCGGGAAGCAACGTCGCCATCTGCTCTTGGTTGGTCCCCCCGGAACAGGTAAGTCGATGATAGCCCAAGCTTTGTCCCTGCATCTTCCTCGTCCGAGTGAGGAAATAAGAGTTGTTCACAACCCTGAAAATCCGGAGAGGCCCCTCATTGAATTGAAACAGGGAACCGAGGTCAAGAGGGAAATGGAGTCGAAAGAGTTCGCTGAAGGCGATCTCATCGATCCTAAGAAAGCGCCAATCAATGTGGCAGAAAGACTAGGTTATCGCTGCAAGAACTGTGGAGTATACTCCTCCACAAAGGAGAGATACTGCCCTAAGTGTCAGAAGCCAAAAGTCACCATGGATAACACCGGTAATCCATTCGGTGATCTCCTTGGCGGGATGCTTGAAGCTAGTCTTGCAGGCGCTCAGGGGATACCTAGCGGCAGAGACAAGGTCACCACTACCAGGAAACGGTTCGGAAAGGAGGAGGTGGTGGTCTTCGAACGTTGTGGCGAGATGATAAGGGTCTTAGATCAAGATGCTCTCGAGAAGAGGCGGGAACTGGAGAAGATAAGCCCGCAGAAGAGCCTGGTCGGACTTGACAGAAACCCATTCGTCCTAGCAACTGGAGCCAGCGAGACTGAACTGTTGGGGGATGTAAGACATGACCCCTATGGGGGGCACCCTCAACTGGGTACCCCTCCCTATGAGAGGGTTGTTCCTGGGGCGATACACGAAGCGCACCAAGGAGTCCTGTTTCTCGACGAGCTGCCCCATCTCGGACACCTTCAACGCTACATTCTGACTGCTATGCAGGAGAAGATATTCCCAATCAGTGGAAGGAATCCACAGAGTGCGGGGGCAAGCGTCAGGGTGGATAGCGTTCCTTGCGACTTCATACTGGTAGGAGCCTGCAATATACAGGATCTTGAGCACCTGCTTTCTCCCCTTCGATCGAGAGTCTCTGGTAGCGGCTACGAGGTGCTCATGGATACCACTTTCGAAGATACGGAGTTGAATCGAGCCCGATATTGCCAGTTCATCGCTCAAGAGGTCTCCGTTGACGGGAAGATACCGCATGTCTCGCTTGATGGCGTCCAGGCCATTATAAGGGAAGGTAGGAGAAGGGCAAGGATAATTGATGGGGAGAACAACTCGCTGACGCTCAGGTTGAGAGAACTCGGCGGCCTCATCAGATCAGCAGGAGATATCGCAATCATTAACGAAGATCAGCTAATTGATGAGAATCACATCAAGAAAGCATTGAAACGTTCACGAACTGTCGAGGAGCAGATAAAGGAAAGGTATGGATCCTACATGAAAGGACTTTCCACCGACATCAGCTCGGCGCAGAAGGAGAAATCCTCATATTACTTTTGGAACGAACATCGCAGTGATGATTCGATGTTTCACTAGAGTATCAGCTGCATTTTGTAAGCACTCTCTCCATCAGTATAGTATTTTTCCAACTTCATGATCTTGCTGAACCCTAGTTTCCGGTACAATGATATTGCCTCCTTGTTGGTGGTTCTGACCTCCAAGGTCACCATCTTCACGCCCCTCATAGCACACTTCCTGAGAAAATCCAGACAGAGCATTGTGGCCAAACCCTGCCTTCTTCGCTCCATTTTGACTCCAAGCATTAATATCCTAGCATGTTGACGGGACATAAGCACGCCAGCCATGAACGCCTGTATCCCCATCAAATCCTCGACGATAAGAAAACCATCAGGCCAATACGAATGGAGATCCAACAAGAATGATGGATCATATGACTCTTTCAATGTGTTTAGGGCTAGAGCGAAAACCTCTGAGATATCGTTAACTTCGAACTGTCTTACCCGCACGTCTGGTCCAATATCACTAGCGTCCCTTAATCTTTTTCAAGAGCCATATAAGAAGAGGAGGCACCATTATAATAGGCGAGAGTAGGATCAAGCCAATTCCGCTTTCAGATTTTGGAAGCACCTGGATGATTTTGGTAGCTTCAGCTGAATTGTTGTAAATATCAGTGACCCTTAGCAACACCGTATACACCCCTTCGGGAAATGCCGCAAGAACCAGGGATCCTGTTTGGTCAAATACACCGTCACCATCTAGATCCCAGATGTATTCTGATATGCCAGCATTATCACTTGAATTCCTTCCACTAAATAAAATCATTTCACCTTCGTGAACCTTTTCAGAAGCATCGATGTTTACGACAGGTGGGTAAGGATCTATGTTCCAATCATTCCAGTAAGATCTAGAGAAGAAATCAGCCAAACTTGCTGAACTCAAAATCAAGCCCGCTTCCCTATTCTCAAGAAAGGCAGCTTCACACCAGTTTATGCTTGAGACAATCACATGATCGTCTATGATGACTCCCTTGTTATGAAGTACAGAGAATTCGTGATAACTGGATACCATTCTAGCCTGCAGGTCTATGTTCTCAGAAGCCCCGATTGTATTCAGTTTTTCAACCAGGTCTTGATTGCTAGATCCAGATTGGGCAAAGAAAGATGAATCGAGGAGAAACCTGACCTTGATACCCCTCTTGGCAGCATCTAAGATCGCTCTTAGAAGTTCATTCTCTAGCGTAAGATCACAATAAAGCTGTTCAATCAGAATTACCTCCTGGGCATTAGAGATAATATCGTGAATCAGCTCAAAGGAGAAATCGGGGGATAATATTGGCCTCACCAGGCAACTGAATTTCTGATGTTCAATATTGCCGATCGGTGTACCTGTGCGATCCTGTATCACGTTTACTTTGAAATCCTCCTTCAATGCTCTTTTCACATCCATCCGAGAGAGATCCGAATCCTCGTTGAAGATTCTTGAGAAATATCTCGCCAATTCATCGCTCTCCACCAGTACTCCCCAGCCCCTATTGGAATCCAGGGAAAAGGTGATAAGATTCTCAGACAAGACACAAGTCCGATGACCGTCGAAAATGGCGTACTTGCAATGAATGTATTGATATCTCTTGTATCCATCGTGCGATTGCAGTAAACGGACGTCGATGCCAGAGGCTAAGAGCTTTCCTAACGAATCACGTTCGGCTTCATCTATTCCAGCAACAGGCTGACCTTCGACCAAGATCGTAACGTTCACACCTCTCAAAGAAGATTGACACAGCCTATCCACGATGGCGGGATCGTTGATTTTGTAAAGAGCCATTAATATGGTCCTTGATGAGAAATCGATCTCCCTGATTAGTCTCTCCCGCCCTTCCACTGGAATAATGAAAGGTTCAACACTGTACCAACCAGAAGAGCAGGAAAGGGATGATCGCCCTGGGACTGTTGCTTTCCAATCCTCAGCACAATCCGTATCGAAATCTCCATTTCTCAGGGCGGAATGCCCCCGATCTAGCTTTGGAAAAGGAGATCCTTTCCAACCTTCATCTGAGAATTCAGATATTCCATAGACAAATGCGTCAAGGAGATTGTTCAAGGGAGAGAACATGAGCACTTCGTCCCCTTTGTCAGCTAGACGGAAGGTGCCCTTCGAAAGAAGATATCTGCTTTCCAATTCGACTGCTCGGTCAACTATACCCATTTGCCTGATAGTACTCATGTTTGAGCAGATTGTCAATATTTGTCCTTCATTAAGAATCACATTTTCGTTAAATGTGATAGTTCCCTCTCCATCTGTAAGATAAATGCCTTTCAGATCTATCTCGCATTCTCCATTGTTCATTAAAGTAACGAACTCTGCAGTGAAACTTGGACACACTTCCCGGATCAGGAGGCCGGTCTGGTTTTCCTGATCATTAACTGAGACGGTTCCAACCAGATCCTGTTTCTGACTGTCCATTATAAATTCGCTGTTATCGAAAATTGGTGAATCGATCTGTTCGATTGGAGAAGATGGGAGGCCGAGCTGAACAGTCGGGAAGATGAGGATGACCGCCAGGAAACAGCATAGGCCTCTCATCCTACCTAGCAGTCCATTACATAAGAAAAGGGCAGGGATTACTTCTAGTTTCCAATTGAAATGAAAACCTAAATGTACTGGATTAATCCCCTCAGCGCACTCTTTATCGAGGAAGCTTTGACAACGCCAGAGGCAAGGAGTACTCCTTCTGCCCCCAGCTCTAGTGCAATCTTCACGTCATTTCCGGTCTTCACTCCCGCCCCGCAGAGGACCTTGATGGATGGATTCATATCGTGAACTGCCTCCACGGCACTACTAACAACCTCCGGCTTCGCGGTGGTTACGGAAATATCCCCTCCGATGAGCTCAGGAGGTTCCACTGCAATGAAATCCGGTCCGAAAGGAGCTATGTCCCTTGCCTTATGAGCAGTATCAGCACAGACAACCGTCGCAAGTTCCAGTTCCCTGCAAAGTTCGATCGCTTTGGCAATTTGATCAAGTGAGACGGGATGTTCAGAGTGGTTTATCAGAGTGCCCTTGGCACCGGCCGACTTCACCATGCTGGGTGTTATCCAACCAGTTCGAGAACCTGGAATCATGGCGTCCACGTGCTGAGCCAAAACTGGAATGTCAACGAGAGAGGCAGTTGAGGAAAGCTGGACCTGAGGTGGAGAAACAGCTATGCTTACTCCTGAATCCTTGGCCACCTCTTCGCACAGACCGGAGATCATAGATCCTCTGGACCCCTCGACCTCCTCGTAGGCCTTGAAGTTGACGATTATTATGGGCGTTCTTAGTCTACTCAATGTCCTCGAACCTCTTGGTCAATTTCTCTAGGACGGCCGGTCTGGTCGTGTACTCCATTTCTTCAGGAGCAAGTATGGCTGGCATGAATGGGCCATGTCCCCTCATGTAAATGCTCATCTCCACCGCCTTCTGCCTGACATGGTTCCAGACACTTCCTGCGAAGAAATCTACCGGTAGGTGTTCGCCTGGCGGGGAATCTGGATCCTCGAGTCCCTGGAATCTTCCATTAGATACCTGCATTCCCAACGAGACAATTCGAGGTGGACCATCAAAATAGGAGGGGTCAGAGTCTTCTACAGAGCACGGATACAAAGCTCCGTAATGGGATCCACGCATCCATCCTGGTACAAGCATCGGGAACATAAAGGGCTGCAATACTTCTCCAACCGCGGGGAAGCCACTCTGTGCCCTGACGATCATGACAGGGTCATCCTTTCCTACATATTTTCCCGCGGTCAGATTTAGTTTGTCCGTGCTTACCACGGCTCCAACACCGAGCTTCTCGTTCTTGCTCATCACCCTTTTGATCGCATATCTTGTGGTGTCCCCAAGAAGGCTGAGAATGTCATATCCTTCTTCTGGGGAGGCCATTATCACCTTCTTGGAATCCACGACATCATGAATCTCAAAGATGAACCCCTCATGAGCCCGGGGATCGATGACAAGACCCGTGGTAGTGAATGGATCCATGAAAATCCTAGTAAGAGGCAGTGAATAAGCTGATGGCTCGGTCTTATCGGCCATGAAGAAAAGCAGGGGTTCTGCTCCCCTCTCCTCAAACTCCAATTCGGCAGTTCCAGGGCCAGCTCCTTTGATATTTCCGCTGAAGGCATCAGTCAAAATGTCCTGACCAGCCGCATACAGCTTCATCTTCTTTGCGAGTGCAGTGGCATTCATGAAGGCATCCCAGGCTAACCCATGAACATCACTGTTATTCTCACCATTTTCGTGAATCATGAACAGGTTGATATCGTCACCAACCCTGGTCACGTAGAAATCGTTAATCGTGCCATCAGCCACCCCATTCTTGAGAACCTCATGACAGGTTCTCATCATCTTGGGATGAGGACAGGCGTGTCCGGCAACAGAACCAACATCAGCTTTGATTACAGATACTGTGACTCGGTCAGACATCGTCTTCCCCCTTTGTCGGGCCTGCTAATGCTCTCGACCATATAAAAGATTTGATGTAGAGATTCATCGGGCCAGTGAATCATTTCCCTGATAAACTGAAAAGCTATAAGCTGAGATGCCTAGAGATGACAAACTCTTCATGATTAATCAATGAAATCGATCCTAATGAAGATGATCAATATCCTACGGCCTTATCCTCTGGAAGTTCATCCATTTCAAGAATCGCAATAGCGTCTGTTGGGCACGCCTCCATTGCGTTCTGGACGCACTCTTTTAGCTCAGGAGGAACAACGCCTTCACCTCGCTCTCCGATCCGGTACTTCTCCTTGATCTGGGAGATCCCATCCTCATCCTCCTCGAAGACTTCGGGACATTCATCATTGTAGCACAGCCCGCACTCACTGCACTCTTCCTGATCAATTTCAACCTTGATGATCATAGGTTATGATTGGGTGTATCAAATATTACTTAATTTCGTTTAAAAGACTTGTATGTCCAAGGGGTCAATCTAGAATTGACCTCCTGATTTATGATCAAGCACGGTAATGAAAACGGTTCATCCATCTTTTCTCTCAAATCTCCCTCATGAAATTCCATCTGCTAATCTAAAAGCATCTGACTTCTCCTGGTTCCCCCAATATTATATACCTGGCCCGATTATCACACCAACGGTGTACAGATGAGCGAGCAGCCTGCCCTCAGGAACTCAAGGAGCTTGACAGAGAAGGATTTCAACCAAGAAAGAGAATTCAATGGATGGGTCCAGGACGTTCGTGCACTTGGGGGTATATCTTTCCTGATCCTGAGGGATCGGTATGGTCTTATTCAGGTTACTGCCCCGAAGAAGAAGGTTGATCCCCTGGTATTCGAGATCATAAACACCATTCCAAGGGAGTCGGTGGTAAGAATATTCGGAGAGGTCAAGGAGAGCAAACAGGCTAAGATGGGATGGGAGGTGATTCCATCGAGTATCGATGTCCTCAATAAGGCAGCTTCTCCTCTTCCCATGGGCGTGGTGGACAAGGTGAACGTCGAGGCCGATACGAGGTTCAACCACAGATATATCGATATTAGGAGACCTGAGATAAGGGCAGTCTTCGAGATCAAATCACTCGTTGTCGAAGCCATTGGGAATTACCTCAGGAAGCAGGATTTTGTTGAGGTTTTCACCCCCAAGATTGTCGCCTCAGGAGCCGAAGGGGGCGCCACGCTCTTTCCCATCCAGTACTTTGAGGGAAAGGCCTACCTTGCACAGAGCCCTCAGCTTTACAAGCAGATACTGATGGCAACAGGCCTCGACCGGGTGTTCGAGATATCTCCCGCATTCAGGGCGGAACCATCCGATACAGTTAGGCACGTTTCCGAGTTCATCTCGTTCGATGGGGAAATGGCATACATCTCTTCTCAAGAGAACGTCCTAGCGACCATAGAGGGTTGCATGCAACACATTATCAAGACCGTCAAGGAGAACGGGAAACCCCAGCTTGAGATGCTTGAGACCGAGATATCCATCCCAAGTGAACCATATCCAGTCATTTGCTATGCAGAGGCAGTGGATATCCTTTCTTCCGAGGGAAAGGAGATCGAGGAGATGGGCGATATAGATACTGAAGGCGAGAAGCTACTTGGGGACATCATGATAGAGAAGGGATATGAGATGTACTGGATCACAGAATATCCAGAGGAGTCGAAACCGTTCTACATCATGGAGAAGGACGATACACCATATTCTCACAGTTTTGACCTGGACTACAGAGGTCAGGAGATCTCATCAGGAGGTCAGAGGGAGCACAGGTACGACAGGTTAGTCGAGAGGATGAAGAAGAAAGGGCTCAATCCGGATTCCTTCCAATTCTACTTGAACGCGTTCAATTATGGCATGCCACCTCACGGTGGTTGGGGTATAGGCCTGGAAAGGGTGGTACAGAACATGCTTGGTCTGCCCAATATTAGGGAAGCCATATTGTTCCCTCGGGACAGAAATCGCCTGGAACCGTAGTCCAGTTTAGAAAGATTAATCAATGAATCAATTCCCTTCCCATTTGGATGGGAGACACTTACGAAAGGGAGCTCAAGGCCATTCTCAGCGGGGATGAGAAGGCGCTGAAGAAGATGATCAAGACCTGTAGCGAAGAAGAGACCCACGGATACCTATCAATCAATAAGAGGCCATTCATGGTGGTGAGGGCAGCTGGCTCATTGGGCATAGACCTGGTAGCGATATGGGGAGATTTGGCCTTACCCATAGAAGTAAAGAGCTCAAAGAGCGGGGTTCTGTGGTTCAGCAATAGTCAGAGATTGATTGAGCAGGGCGAGATGTTCATAGAAGAGTGTTCAAGGGCGGGGTTGATACCGGTTTACGCATTCCGTCTGAAGGGGTATCGTGGGGATCCTTGGAGAGTATTTGCCCTACCTATCAATGAAGTGGACGGAAGGCTTGGTCTTGTTCAAAGTAAATTGCCCAAACCAGAAGAGAGCAACAAGGGCAATTTCATCATGAGGTGGGAGAATGGTATGAAGCTCAGTAAACTAATAGAATATCTAGTGGGATTGAGTTCACCCCTTGTGGAATAGCAAAGGCGAGTGTTGCCATGGATCTCGGCAGGATAAGGTTGAATTTAAGTGGTTGGATTCGAAGCCTTGAACCATGGCAGAAGGTCGCACTTTTACTCGTGATCGTGATCATTCTCTACGGAACCACGATCGCTGTTCACAACCTGTTTCTAATGGATTGGTTCACGGGATGGGCTGGCCCCTCTCCTGATCTTCCAGTCTATCAGAAGAGAGCTCAAAATATTATCGACGGAATGATACCTTACAGGGATTTCTATGTCGAGAGCCCTCCTATCATCAATTATCTTCTCGTGCCGCCTCAACTATTGGGTGGTGAGGGGTGGATGTATGCGGCCTACTTCTCGTTCTTCACCTTCTTGACAGGAGCAGTCATATATCTTGTGCTAAGGCGATTCGACGAGCATATTGCTTTTGTGTCAGGTGTGCTCTTCGTTCTCTCCCCATTCGCATATTTCGAGTCAACGTGGGGCATACAGGACGAATCAATCGTTGTATTCTTCTTCATTCTTCCGCCATTACTGTTAGTGATCAAAAAGGTCCGGGAAGCGTCTGTTTCTCTTGGAGTAGGTATCATGACCAAGATGCTCTCCGGGATCCTGCTGCCGTTGATATTCCTTGAGAAACGACCGATAAAGAAGCATATCGAACATTTTTTTCTGATCGCACTAACGATATTCCTCATTTCATTGCCGTTCCTTATTATTTGTCCCCAAGAATTCCTAAGGTTCCCTCAATACTACTGCCTGGATGTGGATGGTGCAGTGATGGGTGGAATGTCGTTCTGGCACTTTCTTGAGGTCGGGGGGTTGAAGGTCCCCGGAGAGGTTAGTACGATAATCACGGCGGTGGCATTCCTTATAGCGGTCTATTTTGTATACAACAAGCGTCTACCAATCTGGCAATCATCCCTGATACTCGTCTTGACCTTCTTCACCTTCTACCCCAAGATACACCTTGGTTACTTCCTGATCCCGATCGCGTTTCTAATTATCTGGTCAACTGAAGACTTCCGGATATTCCTTAGGTGCTGGGGGGTCTACATTCCTCTTGCCCTGGCAACTGCATTCAGCGATGGGGTTTTGGGAAAACCAGCAATAGACGTTCCATGGGCATGGGTTGCAGGCCTGATGCTATCATTGATCGGTTTTCTGATCCTGTGGGACACTACCCGGATCGTCCTTCGAAAGGAGTGTTTCATCGATCGCGCGATCAAGCATGAAGACGATGTATGACACGTCTTTCAAGATCAAGATTCAATTCTGATTCAAGTACGAATATGAAGATTGAAGGATTCACTCCTGGACCAAATTAGGAGAATCAAAGGTTCAGTTGGAACTTTGTGGTCTTAGCAACGAGTAAGGGACAGAACGAACGATGCTCTTTCGCTTTCAAACAATGATTCATGTCCTCAGGGCATTCTTCACAGGTGGCGATGCCCCTCTCTATTGCGCAAACAATTACATCGCATTTCTGAGAAGGATGGATTTTCAACTCCTTCAGACAACCCATGCATTCCCTCTGGAATAATGAACACTCGGAGCAAAGAATCCCGCAAATCCCGATATCACGCATCAATTGTTTCTAAGTGCCCAGGCTATAAATCAATTTTGTTACTAGTTAAGGTAAAACAAGATTAATTTTTATAGAAACATAGAGAAAAAAATATTCTCTTTTCTTCAATTGCGTAAAATTTAATAAGGGATGATTCATTGACCTCTCGACCGGCGGTCGGTCATTAGCCAGCAATTGAAGGATGTGCCTGAAAATTGAGAATATGTAAAGAATCAAAAGAACGCCGCTTGCAGATAATGGAAGTAGCGGAAGAACTGTTCTTCATCGAGAAGGACTATGAATCCACCTCAATTAATGAGATTATCGGCAGAGTGGGGCTGGCTAAAGGTACATTTTACCACTACTTCAGATCTAAGAGGGACCTTTTAAACGCCATTTTGGAAAGGCAATTGAATGAATTTGAGGAACGAGTTGACCGACTTGCAGCTGATTCCAATATGGGAACCATTGAAAAGCTGGATGCCCTGATCGGTTTGATTTTCGACCTCAGGAGCGGCAATATTCCCGAGTTGGATCGCATGGTTGCTTACAAGAACCAAGTCGTTCAAGAGAATTTCATAATGGTGGGGGTGAAGAGGGCGAGACCTCTTCTCTCGAGAATAATCCGAGAAGGTATTGAAGAAGGCCTCTTCGATACCAATCATCCAGAAGAAGCACTTAGCTTCATTATCTCTGGAAGCAGGATTATTACTGAATCTGAGCAAGACTGCACCGCCCCACAGAAGAAGCTTGAAGCCGTCGCGGATTTTGCCGAACGCATTCTTGGTATTGAACCAGGCATCTTCAAAGAAATCCTCTTCAAGAGGATGAAGTGATTAAACGATAGTTACATCTTGAAAGGAGAGTGATTCGATAGGCAGCATATTAGGAGAATTGGGCGATAGAATATCCAAACGACCGAGAACGGCCATTTTAATAGTGGTGTTCATCACCCTCCTCTCGATTTTTTCAGTAGCCTACAATGGCCTCAATACTGATTTTGATTTCGAGAATTTCATGCCGGAGAACGAGGTATCAGATGCTACTACGGAGATCCAGCAGACCTTTGCCTCTGCATATAGTGTCGTCCTTCTGGTCAAGGACGACGGAGGAGACGTCATCACCCAGGATAACTTCATAAATATTCTGGAAACTGAAAAAGCCATCTATGAGGATCAGAACATATCCCAGCACTTGGTGGATCCAACCAATCCCGCAAACTCGGTGATCAGCCCTGTGGACATAATTGCCACCAGCATTCTGTACTCGATGGATCCAACAACGATGTCAATGCTGAATATCACACCGATTCCCACATATGACAACCTGATCAAGGTTATGCAGGTCACATCCACAGAAAATCTCAAGATCGCAGTCTACGGGATACTCAACAATCCCTTGACCCCTGATCAGTTGAAGGCCGCTATCGAGAGATTCATGACCAGCGATTTCAACTCGACCAGCATGTCTCCATCGGCACAGGGCATGATGATCCTTTACAACTTCAACAAGGAGGATATTGGAAAGGACAAGAACACCACTGCTCTACAACTCGAACTGGATATGCAGACGAAGATTGATAACACGGGTGAATTGGCGGGAATATTCGTCATCGGTACCGCTCTTATCAGTAACGATATCAATGACGCGGCCAACGAATCCATAATGATACTGTTTCCAATAGCCCTGGCAGCGATCGTGATCATCCTGATCCTTATCTACAGGGATATTGGTGACACGCTGGTCGGCCTTCTTGGATTGGTTATCGCAATAGTCTGGATGTACGGATTCGGAGCTCTTTTGGGTTATTCATTCAACCCCATGACTATGATCGTCCCCATTCTCATCTTGGGTCTTGGAATCGATTACAGCATTCATCTGATAATGCGATACCGTGAAGAGAGAATGGGAGGTAAAGGAATAGAGAAGGGGGTGAGCAATACCATCATCTTCGTAGGTGAGGCACTTCTTCTCGCCACGATCACTACCATGATAGCCTTCCTATCCAACCTCACTTCTCCCTTGCAGCCAATATCGGAATTCGGCGTGCTGGCAGCTGTCGGGATATTCAGCTCGTTCGTGGCAATGATTCTTCTTATCCCTGGCGTCAAAATATTGAGGGATCGTAGGAAAGAGGCCAAGGGCAAGATATCCGAACGATACATCAAGAAGAAGATGAACGGATACTCCATGGAGGGTATCAACAGCCTTTCGGGCCAGGCGGCCAAGAGGCATCCGTGGGGCGTTGTCGCAGTTGCCCTAATCATCACAATAGGTCTTGGGATCGGAGCAACTCAAGTTGAGACGACCTTTGATATGAACGATTTTCTACCAGAGAACATGGAAACTTCGCAGAACATCAGGTTCTTTACCAACGAATTCAACAACACAGGCGAGGCGACCGCAAATGTCCTGATCAAGGGAGGGGTAACTGACCCCGAAGCCGTCCGGAGCATGGAGATCGCGATCGAGAATATGGCTGATGACGAGAATGTGCTCAAGACTGGTGGTCAACCAGATGTCAATTCGTTCTTATCAGTGATGTACGACTGGGCGACCAATTCCTCTGGCGAAGGCTTCATTGATCAAAGGTACAACGAAACCTTCTCTCTGGTGTATCACCAGTACTTCACGGTAAGCAACAACACCGGTTTCATCAAGAACGATACCACGCAGGACGACGTTGAAATGTTGGTGGGATGGCTGTTCTTCAACGCTCCCATGGACATGGTCCAGGTATTGATGCCCAATGATGATGGTTACTCTGCCCTGATGGACATCAGCATCACAAGCCAGATGTCTTCAGATGATACGATGGCTCTTTACAATAACCTCATGGATGACACCCAATCGATCAGGGACATGGGACTCTACGCCCAGGTCACAGGAGAGACCATCATGACGGAGCTGATAATATCCGATATGGATAAGAGTCAGATGACCTCACTCATCACCACGCTGATCGCGTCTTTGATCATACTGACAATCGTGATGTACGCGTTCAGCAGGTCCTTCGTCCTGGGAGCGGTGTCCATCCTACCCGTTGTGTTATGCGTTGTCTGGATGTGGGGGATCATGTTCATCTTCGGCATTCCCCTGAACGTCATGACGCTCACTATTGCGTCTCTCACGGTGGGAATGGGTGTGACATACGGCATACACATAACCCATAGATTCGTGGAGGAATTCAAGCGCAATGGAGATATCGATAATGCAGTGAACAAGGCGGTAGGAAAGACTGGCGTATCGCTTCTTGGAGCCGCCCTCACCACCATAGTAGGGTTCGGTATCATCGGTTTCTCCATCCTGCCTCCTCTGCAGCAATTCGGCGTGATCACCGCTTTGGCCATTGGTCTCAGCTTCATAGGAGCGGTGTTCGTGCTACCGGCGATACTGGTCATTTGGGCAAGAACCAAGCAGAAGAACAGGGCTTAAAAAACCCTACTTTCCAATATTTTTCATTTTTCTTTGATTTACGAGCACGATCGATATTCAATCGACAATTTCTCGCACTCAGATGAGATGATTGGATGAAGGGCGACCCAATCTGCACTCATAGGGCTCATCACTTCCTTAGGGATCAGCTGACCCTCTTCTCTTCATCCTGATTGTTGAAAAGGAAGGGCCGCCCTCCTCTTATTGGAATTCTCACGGGATTATTTCATTGTGTCGATGGGTAAAATTGAAGTTACCTGGCAACAATTGTATTCCGATTAGAATGCCCAGTGCGGTTATCCTGCTGAACTCTGAGATCGGAAAAGAGGCTGAGATCCTGGAGGAGATGTGTACCTTCGATGAGGTGGAGAGGGGCTATCTGATATACGGCGTGTATGATATCTTGGCTGAAGTGAGCACTAATACGATGGATGAACTCGAGGAGATCATCCGAAGAAAGATAAGGCTGATTCCCGGTGTACGGTCGACACTCACCCTTATCGTAAGCAAGCGCTGCAAGTGAGATTCAAACTTCGAGATGTTGTATTAACGGCCGCATCTTACAGGTGGTTCCGTGGACTACTTCAGGAGAGACCTTAGAACCCTGATGGATAAACTCCAGAAAGGGGCTAGCCCTCTGACAAAAGAGAAGCTGCTGGGTCTGACCGATAGGCTTTTCGAGCTTCGCCAGAAGAACCTCTTGAAGATAAATCATTCAGTCCTTGAAATGATCGTGGCAAAACACCTGATGGAAGAGGGTTACGATGTCGACCTGGAGTACAGGGTAGACGGGGAGCTTACCTGCGATGTCTTTGCCAGGAAGGGCATGGGAGTAATGATTGTTGAAGTGGAGACAGGTTACGTTCCTCCGGCCCACGCTCTTGACCCTGTCAGCTATATACGCGCCCGAATTTCAAGCAAGATATCCAGATATAGCAAGTTCTGTCATAAGTTTGCACTCGGAGCACCACCACACTACATAATGCCAATACCTGAGGTGCTCACACTCCCTCCAAGGTACAGGAAGAAGGATGATCTCGAGGTCATAAAGGGCTACTGTGACATGTACTACTCTAAACCACCTGTCACTAGGGAGGAGATAGTGAATTCACATATACACAGCGTGTTCGTGATCGATGTTGAAAATGCCTGCATAAAAGAGAACGATCCTGGAGGCTACTATGACAGATCCCAAGAATGGTACATCTAGCACGATACTCTGCAAGACAGCTTCCATCAAAGTCTATATATATCATCGGTAATCCCTGAAACTATGGCGGGACCAGAATCACCACTGGTATTCCTTGCGATGGTGGGCTTCATCTCCATCTCAGGAGTGGTGATGCCAGGTCCAGTATTCGCGGCTACTGTGGCAAAGGGATACAACGATGTTAAGGCCGGCCTGAAGATCGCGCTTGGTCACGCTGTTGTGGAGATACCACTGATTCTTGCCATATTCTTTGGATTGGATTATCTCTTCCAGGACCAGGCGGTCTTTGCTGCTATCGGGATCATGGGTGGGTCCCTCCTTGTCTACATGGGATATTCAATGATCAAGTCTAGGAAGGAGATATTGATCGAGAAAGAGGATACTAGGTATGGAGCATTCACCGCAGGCGTACTTACCACGGCCAGCAATCCCTATTTCTTCCTTTGGTGGGCGACGGTTGGCGCGGCACTTATAGCAGGTGCGGTCGAATTCGGCCTAATAATTCTTCCATTCTTCATTCTCGTCCATACCGCATGCGACTTCATCTGGGAACATTTCATATCGTTCTCCATCTTCCGGACAAAGGGCATGTGGAGCAGCGAGAGACATCATTTTCTCTTCCTGGCCTCAGGAATCATCATGTTGATTTTCGGGATCTATTTCCTTTCGAGCTCGGTTATCAACCTCGCTTGACCTTTAAATAGGCAGGGTGATATATATCTCTGGACACCCATGGCCAGGGTCTACAAGGATTACAAGGTGTACTGCTGCTTCACCCTCAATCGCCTTGTATCAGAGCTGGGCATCGATCTCTATCAGCCTGGTCTTGAGGATAAGCTAGATGAGATTCTCAAGGGCCAACCAAGCATCTCCAAGGAGGAGATCAAGCATGAGATCCGCTCCAACCACTTCATGACCAGCAAGGTAATCGAGAAACTGGAAGAGGACGGACTGGTTAAGGTGGAGAAGGTTGAGGGGAAATACGGGATTAAGATCACCAAGGAGGGGGTGCTCTATGTCCGTAAATACAACCAATTCTTCATGAGTATATACAGGGAACAGATCAGGGATCACTACCGCTTTGGAGGTATGCCTCACTGGGCCCGAGAAGTTGAGAAGTAAGAGTGATCCACTACATATGGAACGAATTCATAGGTCCCATCTTCATTCTCAACTATCAGCTCCAGGGAGCAGGCGTATGTTCTGGAGCCCCGCTGCAGAACTGCCACCTGTGTTATTAGGATCTCGTACACATCCTCAGTTATCTCTTCATCGGGTTTTCTCTGCCAAAGAGCGATTACCCTTGAGGGAGGGACCAGATTTGCCAGGGAGATGTCCTCTACAGCTCGCTTGAGGGCCAGTAGATCCTCTGAGCTGGGCGGATGATCGAAATTCTTGATGAACATCTGGTATCCTGGGTAACCGATCCTCAGCATCCTCCATAGTGGACCCGGGCTCTTCGAGATCAAGCCGTCGAATTGATAGAATGTCCCAGACCTGCCCCTTTGAATCTGAGGGGTCGATGCGCTGCCTAGCATGTAGCTCTCCCGTAGCCCGGGATTCCTGGAGATAAGCAGATTGACCAAGCGATCTACTGAGTCCCTGCCTTCAGGTACAAGAACGACGGGATCGTCATCCCTGACACTCAAAATCACTTTGTGCCTTTGGGCATAGTACCTGAAGAAATCATTGAACCTTCGAAGAAGTGAAAGGGTAAACAGACCCAATATGAACAAGATGATGAGAAACAGGCTTATGAAAAGGTTGGTGACCAGGAATGCCAGTATCAATATGAAATCCACGATCAGCCAGAAGACTATGAAGACGGTGGCGTAAGTTACCAGTTTCCTGATCTTAGGTGCTTCTTTAGTGACATCATCGGCCAAATCGAATATGGCGGAGATTGGGTTCTCCACCGCCCTGACATCAGCTCGGCTCACCGTTGGATGACCGTGTATTATATTATTTAAATCCCTCAGAAACAATCTTACGGAAAACTCCTGCTGGCCTTTATAATGACACCTTCGTTGATTGAGTTGACGGAGGTATTCAAGATGAAACCCCTAAGTGCAGCAATTCCCGCGGCCTTTGTAGCCGGCCTCCTCATGATCACTTGCATGGCTGGCATGGTCTCCGCGGACCCCGGAACGGATGCCTTGGAGGGCATCACCCTCGAACAAGGGGAAGCTGACGACTTTGATGGAGGCAACTTCGTCGCCATCAACCTCGGTGATGGGACAACACCGGCATGGTTTGGTGTCGTTTACGGGACAGAGGATTCGCCAGCACCCATAACCCTGGTTGGCATCTATGTCAGATATCTTGGCGGTGCGGAGATCAGGGATGAGAGCGGTGGAATGATGGTCCCCGCCGTTCCCATACCAGTAGTGACCGTTTTCGCGCAGAGCCTTTTCGCTCTGGTTGAGTTCAATGACACTGGTTACCCATTCCTTGGCGAGCGTGTTGGAGCTGATAACGGTGTGTTTGATTTCCTTGGACGTAGGAGCATCGGCAGTTTCAACCCTGTGAGTTTCGAACCCATCTATAAGATGGTTGACCTGCGAACAGCATGGAATCTCTCCGAGATCGAGGAGATTACCGACGAGGCGAACAACAGCAAGCGGTTCGATTTCTCACTCAGCGCCCAGAACCTGACATACGACAAAATATGGGATGATCGGCCTGCGGAGAATCTGGATGGCAGTAGGACTGGCACCGTAGAGGACGGAGTTGTGGAAAACGTGGAATTCCGGTTCCATGTTGAAGCTCTTTCTGAAGACATAACCACCGATGTGCCCTGGTACAGAGTAACAATGGATGATGGCAACGACATCATCGCCTCTGAAGAAGTGGAGGCTAAGACATACACCGGTACCCATATCTCCGCATCGTTCAAATACGATCATATAATCGATGGATGGGATTACAACTCGCAATCCGACACCTCGAAACTGATGCTCGAGAACTTCCTGTTCTTTGCAACATTCATCCCAGATATTGTCCAGGATTGGATCGATGCCCAATTCATCGATGAGGTCAACGAGGGGAGCGGCGTCGTCGAGTACGAGACCGAGGATGGGGGGATGTCAGCTGAAACGACTGAAGATCTTCCCGAAAGGTCTACAAGAATCACCGACAACAAGATCGTATTCAGGGACAACTGGGAGCGGTGCGGTCTTCTCAGTTGGGTCAGCAATGTTACGGTAGATGGTGATGAGAAGGATATGTACTACCAGATTCACGCTGGCTCTGCCGCTGAAATGCGGGGGGACAACAACGACGGCAATGTCAAGGCTATAGCCATACTGGGAGGTTATATCTATCCCGCTGGAGAGAACATATACCACGATCCAGTTTTTGAAGCCAACAGCATCATGCTCAATATCGGTTCTGACTTCCAACCCCTAATTCTCCTTCTGGTGATAAGCACAGTGATAGCATGTGTGGTGCCAATCGGAGCCGTCGTGGTGCTGAGAAGAAAGACAAAGCGAATGGATGAACGTTTTGCCTACCAGCTTCCGCCAGAGTATCGCAGAAGGTAAACCCCTTTCCCCTTTCTTCTTTATCTACCGATCTGGGTCATTCTCTCAAGGGGGAGCTTCGCCCTTTCGATCGTTTCTTTTGGCAGCTCGACCTTGTATTCCATACGCTCAAGACTCCTTATTATTGAATCCAGTGTGATCATTTTCATGGTAGGGCAAATAGCATTGGGCAACCAGTAGAACTTCTTGTTTGGAGCTTTCTTGCTGAGTGGATACACCATATCGAGTTCAGTGCCGACTATGACCTCATCGGCATCCGTTTCAGACACGAAATTGATCATTCCATTTGTCGAGTCGACAAAATCTGCAATGTCTATGATCTCGGGTCTGCATTCAGGATGAGCCATGAATATTGCCGAGGGGTGTTCTGCCTTGAGCGATTTAACCTGCTCCGGAGTAATACCTTGATGGGTAGGGCAGAATCCTGGCCACAGGATTATCTCTTTGTCAGGGACGAACCTTTGGACATAATGACCGAGATTGCAGTCGGGAACGAAGATCACCTTCTCCACTTCCAGGGATTTGACGACCTTAACCGCATTGGCCGATGTACAGCAAAGGTCCATTTCGGCCTTGCACTCCGCCGAACTGTTCACGTACCCCACCACTTTTGCCTCTGGATACTTCTTCCTCATATCCAAGAGCGCATCTGGGGTACACATTGCTGCCATTGGACACTTTGCTCCTGATTCCGGATGAATAATCGTTTTATCTGGACTGAGGATCTTGGCGCTCTCGGCCATGAAGTCCACGCCGCAGAATACGATGACATCTGCGTCCACCTTGGAAGCAGTGATGGATAGTCCAAGTGAATCTCCCACATAGTCTGCTGCTTCCTGGACCTCGGCGATCATGTAATTATGGGCAAGGATGACCGCGTTACGTTTGTTCTTGAGCTCATCGATCCTCTTCAGGATGTCCATGTTCCTTAGATTCGGGGGGCCATATATAAATCTTGGGAGGCCCACCAATCCACTCGATTTCGACTCGTACCAAATACGAAGGCTACCGTACAAACGCCTAAAACGCTTCAAAGGGCGGTACAATTCGTATCATGGGTATTTCCTAGATACAAAATCATGAAAAGCCCGGAAACTATATTTAGTGACATCAGACCCTATTCGAAAGAAGGATGGGAGAATGCAGATTCGAGTCAACTCAGAATACTGCAAAGGCTGCAACCTGTGCACAATTGTATGCCCAAGAAAGGTCTTCGAAAAGGGAGAGATGACCTCAGAAAGAGGGTACATACAGCCCACCATAGTCAATCCAGAACGATGCCCTAACTTCAGTCGCAAGAGCAAGGACAAGGCAGTGTGTGAGATCTGTCTGCTGACCTGCCCCGACCAAGCCATCACTCTGAGCGAAAAGGAGGTTGAAGCTTGAAGCTCAAGGAAGGTAACTATTTTATCCATGGGAACGAAGCCTGCGTGAGAGGAGCCCTTGCTGCGGGTCTCAAGTTCTTCGCCGGATATCCCATCACCCCATCCACAGAAATAGCTGAAGGTCTGGCAAAGACTCTGCATCGAAATGGTGGTACCTTCATTCAGATGGAAGACGAACTGGCCTCCATATCTGCCATTATTGGCTCATCATGGACCGGAGCGAAATCGATGACTGCCACTTCCGGGCCTGGCTTCTCGTTGATGCAGGAGAACATCGGCTACGCGGCGATGACAGAGACGCCGATAGTGATTGTAAATGTCATGAGGGGAGGGCCGTCAACCGGATTGCCCACTATGCCCTCCCAGGGAGATGTGATGCAGGCACGTTACGGCTCTCATGGAGACTACCAGATCATAGCCCTTGCACCGGCCAGCATTCAGGAGATGTTCAATTTGACCGTTGAGGGGTTCAACTTCTCAGAGACATATAGGGTACCCACCATAATCTTGGCAGATGCTGAGGTCGGACACATGCGTGGTAAACTCAAGATCCCCGGCAGTATAGATGTTGTGGAACGGAAGATCAGAAAGGATCCGGTGTGGCATGATGGATTCGCCTACGATGAGTCATTGGTTCCCGAGTTCCCGGTCTTCGGAAAAGGATTCAGAGTACATGTGACCGGATTGTCCCACGACATCTCTGGATACCCCCGTACAGACGTGGATGTCCATGAGGAGTTGGTCATCAGGTTGAGGGAGAAGATCATCAGGGCCAAGGACAAGATCTGCCTGAGTCGATTATTCAATCCTGACGCTGATAGATTCATTGTATGCTACGGGTCACCCACATTGGCCGCAAAGGAAGCGGTCAATCATACCAGCTCTATTGGCCTTCTACAGCTCCAGACGATTTGGCCTCTTCCAGAGAATGCGATCAGCAAGATCGCCTCGCAGGCCAAGGAGATCGTGGTCCTGGAGATGAACCTTGGTCAGCTCTTCCCAGAGATCCAAAGGATCGCTTGTCAGGCTGGTTGCGAGAAGGTACGATTGTTTTCCAAGGTTGGCGGTGAG
The DNA here is from genome assembly GCA_013415695.1 of Methanomassiliicoccales archaeon. Classification (NCBI taxonomy): domain Archaea; kingdom Methanobacteriati; phylum Thermoplasmatota; class Thermoplasmata; order Methanomassiliicoccales; species Methanomassiliicoccales archaeon. The sequence goes on from JAAEEP010000003.1 coordinate 69,825, forward strand.
GTTCATAAGCCCCGGGAGATCCGTCACTTTCTAGAGGAGGCCTGATATGGAGTTTTTCGATCTTTTCAGACAGGACCGCTGGCCCCACATGTTCTGTCCTGGATGCGGTATTGGTACCGTGATGAATGTTTTCTTCCGGGCCTTCTCACAGCTCGGAATCAATGTGGATGATTGTGTCTTCGTCGGTGGCATAGGATGCTCCTCCAGGATTATCGGATACATCAGAGGCGACTCCATTCACACCACTCACGGCAGACCGCTCCCAGTTGCCACCGGGATCGCACTCGCGAATCCCGATCTGAAGGTTATTGTCTTCACGGGAGATGGCGACCTGGGAGCAATCGGAGGCAATCACTTCATAAACGCATGTCGCAGAAATGCAGATTTCACTGTTTTCTGCATAAACAACAACATATATGGCATGACGGGAGGTCAGGCATCAACCTCGACCCCACATGGAGCCATGAGCACCACCACTCCTATGGGGAACAAGGACTACCCCTTCGATCTCTCCGAACTCGCAGTCACCGCAGGAGCGAATTATGTGGCTAGATGGACCACCAGGAACGTAAAAGAGATCGTGAAGTCCATGAAGAAAGCCATAACAAAGGAAGGCATGTCTTTCGTGGAGATCATGTCGCCCTGCCCCACTGGCTTCGGCAGGAGGAACAAGATGCCTCAAGCATGCCAGCTTCATGAGTATATGAAGATCAGAACCGTTAGAAGGGAGAGGACAAAATCCCTGGGATTGGATCCTGTTGACCTCAATATCTCGGGTAAGATCACCATAGGTGAGTTCATCGAGAGAGACCGAACTCCATTGAGGATGATATACTCACCTGAAGAGATCGCTGCAAAGTGATCCAATTCAACCCAGTTTGATTATTGATGTCCCTAATAGAAACTCAAAACTGGATGTCACGAGGTCCACCTGCGCCTCGAAGTTATTCATTCTCACCAGTATTCATTTCTGTTTGGTCAATTCTTCCAGCAATTCACGGATCCTGGTTATCTCAAGGACGATCCTCTCACCATTCTGTTCTTCATCAAAGTGCGTTTCGGTTGCCTCAGGTCTCTTTCTCCTCACAAAATCCATGATCTGGTCTCTCAGGGATTCGTATGCCTCTATACCTTCCAATCTTATCTCAGGCCGTATCATTCCGCTCTGTGATGATCCCGAGTAACCAGCCGTCTGAACTGACAAGTGGGCCAGCCTAAGTGATCTGGATATAGGACCTTGGCTGATATCCACGTTCGTGATTCTGTTGTAGGGCACAATCCCTGTTTTCCTGAACCATACGCCTCTATTCCAATTGATCTCCGTAGCGGACAGAGTATACACCATGCTCTGCCAGAACTTCGGAATCCAGTAGGCTGTGAATAATGTGACTACCAGTACTGGCATGAAAAAAGCCAGCCAAATCCACCATGGAACGAAGAAAATCAGCAGTATCTGCCACCACAGAAAGAGTACTACAACTATGGTTGTCAGGTAAATGAAATATAGGCTCTTGAACCGGGGTGAGGGTTTGAATTCTGTATTGAGCTCAACCATCTCCATCTCCAATATGTCTTCGCCATCCGACCTTATTATTATTTCGAAATATTCTCATCTGATTCTCGAACATATGAGAAGGGTGAAGAAGATTCCCAATATTACCTCGGAATGTGGAAAAGCGAAGGCTGCCCAGGTATGATGTGTTGATTCCTTCCTCCAAGCATGGGGATCCAGAGGACTCAGCGCTAATTGACCTCGCCTTCATTTTCACCAGGAAGGGGTGCTTGCTTTGGTTTCCTCATGGATCTAAGAATCCTACCAACAAGATACAGTCCTGCACCGCCCAATACGACCCCTCCTAAGATCAGAAGCGTGGACTCCATCGTGTTGTCTGTCGCTCCCCCATAGCCGTCCCCTGTTGCGGCTTCCATATCTCCATTTTGAGTGATGGAAACAAAAGCGAAGACGATGATGGCTCCAAGAAGTAGAGCCCATGCGCATGAGATCAGTATCACTATCTTGGTATTCTCCTTTGGGTCCAGAAGGTCCCTGGCCTTCCATGTCAACCCGTAGTAGACGAAACCGTGATCCTCGTATCGCTTGACCAACTCACCCTCCTCGAGCTTCTTCAGGTGGCGGTATACCGCAGCCTTATCGATACCCAGTGATTGTGACAGCTGGGTCACCGTTCTTCTCATGGGATTCAGAGCCTTCAATATCTCGAGTCTGGTGTCGGATGCTAGGGCGAATAACGCCTTCTTGTCCAGCTCTACGCGCATTGGTGATCCCCTTGGAATGAGGGACCCCAAATTCGAGTTTAGATCTGCATCAGTCAAGGTCGCTCCTCCTTCGAATCACTCCAGCGATACAAAGATGCCGACCTCGGGGTCCGCTCTCCAGTAACCCGATTGCGCTTGGTACACTAAGAGATTTACCTCCGAAAGTTCCGAAATATCAATAACCTTGATCATAGTGGTCGAAATGGAGTAAAGCATATCATCGATGTAAGCCGATCTCAAATTCCAGCTCCGATCTCCAACATCAATGATACCTCTCAAAGTCACCTCGCTATCGGAAATGTCAAAAACGGCGTTACCATGGATCCACATTTCGGACGAGGAATTCAAATATCCGAGAGAAATGACGAGAAGCCCCTTCTGGACATCGATGAGGACCGCGTGATGGTCCCACATCGCTTCGGTGTAGGAATATTCCCCTTCCACAAGGTACCTGCTCACCTCAATCGGTGAATAGGGATCCGATACGTCGTACATCGCGATCTTCACGCTTGAGTTCTCCATCCCTATGCCAATGACACGATCATCATTGATGCGATGAAGATAGGCAGAGAATCCTGGAACCTCCAGCTCACCCAATGCGACTGGATTCGATGGGTCTCCCATATCAATGACGAAAAGAGGATCGACCCTCTCGAATGTTACCAGGTACAAGACATCCCCGTAGAAGCGGGCGGCCTGAACAGTCTCAGAAGGAGCAATACCGGCAAGAGAGCCAGTGACATTCAGGGAGTGATCGAGAACGTAGACACAGTTTTCCGGTGGCTCCCAGCTAGTGGTGGTTACCACCCTGAGATACCCTTCGTATTCGTCCATGGAAAACTGGTTCAGAAGCCAGCCTGGAACCACCCCCTTGGCCACCGGCTGCATAGAGGTTCCCGAAAACTCTATTGAGAAAATAGAGCTCAAAACATTAGAGGATACCTCATTTGCTTGAACTGCTGACACAAGAAATGGGATCGGCTCCCAGTTCCTCATCGAGAGATAGATCGATGTGTGGGACATGTAGATCGTCGAAGTCCAACCTGCCAGGATCGAGAGGGTTTCGAATTCGAATGAATTCATATCTATTGCCATCATATTGATGTAACCGTCTCTCTGGTCCCCCAGGGGGTCGTAGCGGATGCTGCTTCCATCTAATTCCAAAACAACGCTACCGTTCATTACCCTTGGAAGCCGGACCTCGTCAGTAAACCATATCCAATCTTGACTTATCACATAAACGACGCTGCTTACCATTCTGGCTGCAACGGGATATCCAGAGATTCCCCAGCTTCGTTCGAGAACAGGGTTTGATGGATCAGAAACATCTAACAATGAGACCGCGGTCATTTCACCTATCGAAGTGAAGGCCCCTATTGCTTCTTCCAACTCGTTTATCGGCCTCCAGTCGTGTATCGCGGAGATTACCACAAGGTTGTCTCCATCAAGAAAAATTCCTTGAGGACTGACCATATATCTGTCTTGAGGCAATTCGATCAAGCTGGATGAGGGAATGAACGAGAGATTTGAGAGGTTCTCAACCGGGTAGGCCTTGATAATGTTGACTCCATTGTAATTGGCAATGAAAAGGAGAGACCCATCAGTCTTCACCAGGTCCATCTCGTCAACGCCTTCCACCTGAATATTTGTCTCCGAGTGACTGCTCTCTCCATCATCAATCTCCAGGCCATTTCCCTCGCTATATACGAGCCCTGTGTGAGGACGAGAGGCTATGTGGTTGATAAGATCCTTTGTGGATTGGAAGGCGGGAAGAATGGATTCCCCGGTGCTGGATCCTCCCTCGTCGCTCAAAGCCATTCCTGCGAAAAGGGCGAACAAAGATACCAGCACCAAGGAAAATGCTATGGCCTTGCGAACGAGGGGGCTCACGTCCTATTATCCAATATTTCACTATAAGTAACCCTTCAGAGCGTTGACTTGAATGTCAATACCTCTCATTTAAAAATAGAGAAATAAAGGGTTTGGATGGTTGCCCTTAAATCATCCTCTTTCCAGCTTCATAGGTGGCACTCTGATTCCACACCTCTTCAGGCTCCAGTATCCAAACACCGCGCACCTGTAGACCCAGACTCTTGACTTTCTCATTCATTGCTTCGAAAACAGGTCCCTCGGTCTGATAAATTTGGATCTTGGCTTTGACCTGATACGACTCCGTCCCCTTAGCCATGATAATCGCAACGTTCTGACCCTTCTTCTGCATCTCCTCCATGTTCTTCGATGTGTGCTGCATCAGGATCGCTCCAATCGCTATGACTCCGGGTTGTGGAGCCACGATTGCACCAACTTGGATGGCGTGCAGAGCTCCCTCTGGCGATACGGTCGCAACTACCTTGACCGCGTTCGGATCGTTGATAGTCTTGGCTACAACTTCTGGCAAATCCACCATGTTCTCACTCCTTAGGCACAAATGATTGTTCACGGCACTTAAGAGTTTCCAAAAATGAATAGACTGAGTGATGGTGAATCGAACCTCCATCACCAATCTTCGAACGCTCGCGTGACAGTCTACTGCGTATCTATGACCTTAATGACATGCCAGCCAAACTGTGTTTTGACGGGGCCTATTAAGTCACCCTTCCGACCCCCAAACGCGGCCTTTTCGAACTCAGGGACCATCTGATTCCTACTGAACCAGCCAAGGTCTCCACCCTTTTTACCGGATGGACACGTTGAGAACTTCTTTGCCAGATTTTCAAAGTTGCCGCCAGACTTGAGTTCTGCCATCAGATTCTTGGCCTGGACTTCATCCTTGACGAGGATATGTGCAGCATGAACCTTCTTTGCCATGATGACCCGAAGGCGGTCATTGGATAATATTTCATCGATTCTAGGAGCTGACCCGCTTCATCTCCTTTCCGGGAATCCGCTTGATCTTCCCGGTATCAAGAGCCCACTGGAATCTATCCATCTCGCTCTCGGAAATCGTTATACGCTCTCCAGGCTGGTACTTCCTTCTGGATTTCCATTCTGTGAATGGCGATACTACCCTGTAGACCAGAGCCTCTTCTACCTTTGTAGACTGAATCGCCCTACCCTTCAGACTTGAATAGTTGCCCAAATGGACATCCAACCTCCCATCGCGCAGAAGGCCAACCTTGTTGCACACGGCATCCATGAGATAGCGGTCATGTGTTACTATCAAAAGTGTACCAGGGTACTCGGAAAGTGCCGATTCAACGGAGTGTTTTGCTGGAATGTCCAAGTAATTAGTTGGCTCGTCCATGATCAAAAGGTTCCTACGATCTGCAATGAGAACAGCCAGGGCCACTCTTGCCCTCTCACCGCCAGAAAGGGTGCCGATGGGGCGTTCCACCAGCTCTCCCGTCAAAAGAAGCTTTGCCAATAGCCTTCTCACGGTGAGCCGTTCCTCCTCGCCCATTATCTTCAATAGCTGCTCCTCTGGTGTCATGGTATTGCTCAGCATGTCGTGTCCCTGAGCATAGTACCCTATCCTCGCCCCAGGAGCGATCCACATCTCCCCCTTATAGGAGAGTTCCTGAAGAACCGCCTTGATCAAGGTCGTCTTCCCTGAGCCATTGGGTCCGAAGATACCAAGTTTGTCCCCGGTCTCCAAGGAGAGATCAAGCCCTCTGAGAACCTCGTTCCTGCCTCTTCGGACTTGAAGGTCTTTAGCCAGTATCATATTCTTGCCAGATTTACCGCTGACCCCGATATCGATCATGATCTCCTTGTCCTTGAACGGCCTCTCCACCTGGTCCATTCGATCGATCATCTTCTGACGAGTCTTGTGAGTCGTGCCGAACCACTCCCGTCGATGGAGATCCTCCATTACTCTCTCCTGCCTCTCTTTCTCGATGCGGATCTTTTCGGACTCTTTCCACTGTCTCTCCACGTCCAAGGACTTCTTCTCGGTGAAAGAGGAGTAGTTACCAGAATACGCTCTCAGCTTCCCCGTTTCCAGCTCGACCACCTTGGTCACCACGTTATCAAGGAAGTATCTGTCATGAGATACCACGATCTGAGTGCAGTCGAGCTTCAGAAGGAAGTCCTCCAACCATTCAACCGCGGATATATCAAGATGGCTAGTTGGTTCATCGAGGATAATGAGATCAAAATCCTCAACCCTCAGCAGGACCTTGGCCAGCATCACCTTGGTCGTTTCTCCACCACTGAGCTGAGCTGTCTTTTTCAGTAGCATTTCCTGGTCGATTCCCATTCGCTTGAGAATGTCACGTTCCCTGGAGTTGAGGTCTCCTGAGAAACGGTCCATCTGCCCCCTAAGGTGCCCGTACTCTTCCGCAATGTCGTCCCAGGTAAGCCCGTTCTCCGGAATGCCAGAGGACATCATATTCTCCAGCTCCCCGATCCTTTGTGAGAGGGAAGACGAGATGCTAGCTCCCTTCACAGCTTCCAACACCGTCTCATCACCATTGAAGGTGGGCATCTGGGGAAGATACCCAACCTTGTCGGTCTTGATGATCAATTCTCCCATGTCGGGTTTCAACTTTCCTGTGAGTATCTGAAGAAGGGTGCTCTTTCCAGATCCGTTGATGCCTATCAGAGCTATCCTGTCTCCTCTGTTGATCTGGAGCTTAATCGACTTGAGAACCTGGTTTGGTCCGAACGATTTGGCCACTCCCTCTGCCCTGATAAGCATGTCCTCTTCATGCCGAAGCTCGGATAAAACCCTTGCCTAACAGAGGCCAATGAAAAAAACAATCTACCCTGAGAACCATTGTATTGGCGGATGGGCGAAGGCATTTCAATCAGGTTTGCCGGCAAAGGCGGTCAGGGAATCATATTTTCCGGAATTGCTCTAGCCCGGGCATTCTCTCTCTACGAGAATGGACACGGCAAGGAGTACTATGCATACCAAACCCAATCCTACGGTCCTGAGGCGAGAGGTGGAGCCTCAAAATGTGATATCAGAGTCACCAACGATGAGTCTTCATACCCATTTGTAGAAAAACCGGACTTCCTTGTCCTAATGTCTCAAGATGCCTTTGATAAGTATATCGAGGATACGAAACCAGGCACGTTGGTGATTTTGGACAAGGGTCAAATCAAGGGGTACACCGATCTGATGCATTACATAATTCCAGCTACCGAGAAGGCAGAGGAGTTGGGGGCAAAGATAGTGGCCAATGTGATCATGCTCGGTGCCTTTGTGGAAATCTCTGGCATCATTACCAAGAAGGCCATCTACGAGGCGCTTGGTGACATATCACCTCATGGAACAAAGGAGATGAACAAGAAGGCTTTCCGCCTGGGAAGCGCGCTGGCAAAGCAGGTTCTCGCAAAGAAATTCGAATCAGGCAAGAACAGAGAGGAATGAACGGTGGGTTGACTGTGGTCAAGAAAATGGACATCCTCAGAATGAGAAAGGATGGGAGAACAACTCTCTCGGAGGCAGAGGCCAAATCATTGCTGAGGGAATGGGGAATACCCACAACGAATTTCCTCCTGCCGAAAAGGGAAGAGCTAGCATCGCTTCGTATAAGATTCCCGGTGGCAGTGAAGGTCAGTTCGCCCAACGTACTCCATAAGACAGATCAAGGTGGAGTGTTCATCGATGTCAAGGACTGGGAAGAATTGACAAGACGTTTCGACACCATTGAGAGGAGGTTTCCGGAAGGGCAGGTACTCGTCGAATCAATGGAAGAAGGAAATGCTGAGTTCATTGTTGGCCTACTCAAGGATCCGGTTTTCGGCCTCATCATCATGTTCGGAACGGGGGGCGTGTTGACCGAGCTCTATCAGGACATCTCCTTCAGGAAGGTTCCCATAACCCCGGAGGACGCGGATGAGATGATGGACGAAATCAAGGCAGGGAAGCTTCTTAGAGGATTCAGAGGAATAAAGGCCGACAGGGGGGCTGTCAAGCAGATCCTCCTTGAGGCTTCAGATATGGGAATCGAACTCGAGGAGCACATCAATCAGATCGATCTGAACCCGGTAATCGTTAAGGAGCACGGTTGTGTAGTCGTTGACGCGAAAATCATTTTCGAACCCCTTGAACAAAATCTGCATGTTGAGCCCCTAATCACCAGATAGTTTAATTAAAATAATCTCGACTTCGATAGATGAAAAGAGGTAAATCCTATGTCCAGACGGGAAGAATTGGCTTCCAAGTACTTCCAATGCGATATAAGGGAACGAGCAGCTTTCGAGGCTGGAATCAAGTTGGGGACGATCTATCATCAATTCGTTGGAACACCGGTAGCATCGTCGAATGTCGCTAGCCTGGAGAAGGCCATCGAGGAAGGAGTCATGGTGCAGCCGTTCGTCGAGAAAGTCAAGGTGTGTATCGATAGAACCCAACTTAGGGAGAAGAAGAATAAGTTCGATTACCAGAGCCTTACCGGGAGCATGATCAGTGTTGAGCTCACTATCAAGGTGGATGAGGTTCTCGTGATCGCTGTGATGCGATATATCGAGGAATTGAACTATCCCTTGATGTACATCAAGGAGATACTTGATTGAGCGGTTGAATGAGTCGCCCCTATCGCTGATCTACCGCCGATCTGATATTAACGGTGATGGGTTCGAATTTCATTCACCCAGGGATTTACTTTCTTGCACAAAGATAATTAAGAAGAAGTAGCATATCGGATGGCGTTGGTTTGAGGTTCCGAGGGGAGACGATTATCTTGCTTTCTTTACGGTGAATTTATATGAATCGAGGCATGAAGATAGGTATTACTGGTCTTCCCGGAGCGGGGAAGACCCATGCTTTGCTTAAAGTTATTGAGATGCTTGAGGCAGAGGAGCTGAAGGTGGGTGGAATGATAACCCAGCCCATCATAGAGGACAAGAAACGAACTGGATTTCATGTGATAGATTGGCAAACAAAAGAAAAAGCGGTCCTGGCCCATGTTGATATCCAGAGCAAGTTCATGGTCGGCAAGTTCGGTGTGGACCTTAATGCCTTGGAAGAGGTGGGAGTCGCTTCTCTTCGCAGAGCTAGTCGGGAATCAGATGTCATTGTAATAGACGAGGTGGGAAGAATGGAAGTTGAGAGCCCATCTTTCGTGAAGGCAGTCAAGGAAGCCTTGGAAGTTGAAAAACCAATCATCCTAACACTTCACAAGAAATCCAGAAACCCACTTCTTCAGGATATTAGAAGAAGAGATGATGTTCGAATTTTAGAAGTTACACCAATAAACAGGAATCTTCTCCCATACAAGATTATGAAACTCATGAAGGGAGAACTGCTGTGAGTCCTTTTCTTGAAAGAATCGAAATCAGAGAAGGACAAACGAAATTGGAGATCCCTGAAGACCATTCAATTAACGGCCCTGGAAAAAGGGTCGGCAAGGTCTTCTATAACAGGCAAATGGGGTTCAACAGGGACGTTTCCGTGTGCCTGTTCCCCGCCCTCGATCTTAAGGGAAGAACCGCCCTTGATGCTATGGCAGGCACCGGTGCCAGAGGTGTCCGTATCGCGAACGAGGCGGAAGGCGGTTTCGATATTTGGATAAACGATGCGGTACCAGAGGCCTATGAGATAATCGAAAGGAATATTGAGCTGAATGATCTTGAGAATGCCTCCCCAATCAACGAAGATCTGAGATGTCTCTTGACCAAGCGAGTGTTCGACTACGTGGATATCGACCCTTTCGGTTCTCCCGTGCCCTATCTCCATTCGGCGATAATCGGATGCAAGAGGAACGGAATCCTTGCGGCTACAGCGACTGATACCGCCCCGCTTGCCGGTACCTATCCCAAGAAGTGCGTTCGAAGATATGGAGCCAGACCTCTGAGGTGCAGGTTCGGCCACGAGGTCGGCCTTCGCATACTCATTGGACATATTGTCAGAGAAGCCGCAAAATATGATCGCGGGGTCGATCCCATACTATGTTTCTACGCAGACCATTATTTCCGCGTCCATCTGAAGATGAGAGAAGGCGGTGGAAGTGCGGATAAGAGCCTGGATCTACTGGGCTTTATTGAATATGAGACTGAAACTGGCAGGAGAACTCTGTCTAAAGATCCCGGACCGACGAATTATGGACCGTTGTGGATCGGTCCCTTATTCGATCCATTGATTCTTGGCTCCATGGAGTCTGGTATAGAGCTCGCAGAACCGAGGAGGATGGAGAAGATGCTAGAGACTTGGAGAAATGAGCTGGATATTCCATTCTTCTACGATAGCGACGAGGTCTCTGCCATATTGGGAATGTCCCCTCCCCCACTGGACGCGATTCTCGAGAAACTTGGAGAAAGAGGCAATGTATCACGCACGCATTTCTCCCCAACAGGATTCAAGACCGAAATGGATTTCGATGAATTGCTCGATTCCTTCAAGGAACTAGTATGACCTGTAGCGAACCATTTATCTATTCCTCGCATTATGGCTAACTGGTGACTAAATGCCGACTCTGGCTGTCGTAGGGACCCAATGGGGTGACGAGGGAAAGGGCAAGATCACTGATTATCTGGCCGAGGATGCCGATATGGTGGTCAGGTTCCAGGGGGGAACGAACGCTGGACACACCATAGGAATCGGGGACGAGGTGTTCAAACTTCACTTACTTCCATCAGGCATACTCAGAAAGGGAACCGTTTCAGTCATAGCTAACGGTGTCGTATGTGACCTGGAGGAGTTGGGAGAGGAGATAGAACAGGTGGTCTCCTCCGGAAGGAGCGTGGAGGGCCTGAGAATCTCGGACCGGGCTGCAGTCATCCTCCCTTATCACAAGATCCTGGACGGCGCGGAGGAGCGTTACAGGGGCAAGAAAGGAGTAGGCACTACCGGAAGAGGTATTGGCCCCTGCTACGCCGATAAGATCGCCCGATATGGGATCAGGGTTGGCGACCTTCTGGAACCGGATTATCTGTCAGAACGGTTAGACATGCTTCATGTAATCAAGGAGAAGCTAATCGAAATCCTGGGGGGGGAGGTTCCGGATCGTGATGAGGTAATGAAGGACCTACTTGGTTTCGGTGAATCTTACGGAAAATACATTACAGATACCTCGGTCCTGATCAACGATTTCATTTCCAAGGGCCACAAGGTGCTTTTTGAGGGTGCCCAGGGAACAATGCTTGATATCGATCATGGTACATTTCCGTTCGTCACATCGTCCAACTGCGTCTCTGGAGGCATTTGCTCTGGAGCAGGAGTACCTCCCACAGCGATTGGCGAGATCGTGGGCATAGTCAAGGCTTACACGACAAGAGTGGGCAGCGGACCATTCCCCACTGAGTTACACGGAGACCTGGGAGAGCATCTCCTTAGAAAGGGCGGAGAGTTCGGGACCACAACAGGCCGCGCCAGGAGATGCGGATGGTTGGACCTGGTCATAGTGAACCACGCCATCAGGTTGAGCGGGATCAGTCAAATAGCTGTCACGAAACTTGATGTCCTAAACGGGTTGGAGAGTGTGAAGGTGGCCACTGCCTACGAGATAGATGGAGAGGAAACCAGATATTTCCCAGCCAGCCTGAACCGGCTGGCAAAGGTCGAGCCCATCATGACGGAGATGGATGGATGGGAAGATTGGGAAGAGAGCTCGATCGATATCGCCCGCAAGGGAATCGATGCCCTTCCCATGGAGATGAGGGATTACCTGGCGTTCATTGAGAAAGAGACGGGGGTTAAGGCCACGATACTAGGGATCGGGCCTAAGAGAGAAGAGACCATCGATCTTGACAGAGACCGCTGGACACACTAGAGGATGGCTTTGTCAAACTCGTCGGTCCACATAGGTTTGGTAGCGTCAATGCCCACCTTTGAAGTCAATCCAGTCGAGCTTGGATCAAGAGAGGACCCGGCAGCGTCGTTGATAACGACCATATCACTTGATGCCTGGAATCTGGTTGCCACCGCCCATTCTACCGCTTGATCATCGTATACGTCAACATCCCCGTCCACCACCGTCACCTTCTTCATGGAGGGGTGACCTGTGAAGGCAGCCATTATCGCGTTTTTCCCATCACCTTCCTTGTTCTTGGTAATGGATACGACGCCATGCAACCAGCAGCATCCCCCTTCTGTCAGTCTGACCTCGTGGACACGTGGCACCACTTGCCTGACCGTCTTGAATATGATCGGTTCACGGGGCATGCCCATGAGCAGATAGTGCTCCAGTCCTCCCGGAAGAACGATGTGAAATATGGGATGATCACGGTGATGAATGCGATCTATTTCGACCACCGGCTGCTCCCTAATCCGGTCGTAAGTGCCCGTGATGTCTACGAAGGGGCCCTCATTAGTCGTCTGTGAGGTAATGCGCCCTTCTAGAACGTACTCGGCATAAGCAGGTACTGGAAGACCTCCATTGGAACGGGCGATTTCTACCCGCTGTCCCAGACCTGATCGTCTCAAGGCGCTCGCTATCTCCATCTCGTCTTGACCAAAGTCTACGGAAGAAGCTCCAGCCAGAAGTATGGACGGGCATACGCCTATGCAGAATGCCACAGGAAGATCCTCTCCCCTTTCTATAGCGATACGATGCATTGTGAAAAGGTGCCTTGGCACAAGGCGGATGGCGAACCTCCTATCGTCAAGAAGCATCATCCTGTGGAAAGATAGATTCCTTCTCCCGTCCTGTTCGGCAATGGCCACTGCCGAGGTTATGTACCTTCCGCCGTCCCCAGGAAAGAACTTGGGAATGGGAAGATCCCTGAGATCAAAGTCTTCCATCACATTCTGTCGGAAGGGGGCATCATCCACCTCCACGGTCTTCTCCGGAGAGGAAAGAGCGTTGAGTAAATTACCAAGAATCTCTCCGGGTTGCATACCTAGTGCCTTGGCAATCCTCGTCCTGTCGGTCCAGAGGTTGGCAATCGCCTCATTACCGTTGAGGTTGAGGAAGTGTATGGGGCTCTTTGGGTTCTCGAGCATGATCCGGGTTGCTTCAAGGTCAACAGAAACCTCATTCTCCACCGTGATCGTCTCCTCCGATCCTGTGATGGCAGCCCTTAGGGACATGGTTCCCGAATCCCACTCAGAGGTATATTAATCATCCATTCATTTGTTGGCTTGAGAATCCTTCTTCACCCATTCAAGATATCACAAAATTCAATTCGATTCTTGGGAAGTTGAGGGTAGAACTGGTCAGCCTTGAATAGATAGTACAGGCGGCCATCCTTTCAAAGACCTAACTGGCCATCGAAAGTTACAATAGGTCAATCGTGAATGGCCGTTTGATGGCCGAGGATACTGAGCAGATCATAAGGAAGTACGCTCTCCAGAATGCGGTACTGTATAAGGGAAAGGCCAATCCCAAGGCAGTCGTGGGGAAGGTGTTGGCTGAAACCCCAGAGCTGAGACCAAGGGCCAAGGAGCTAATGTCACTGACACAGGATATTGTGGATGAGATCAATTCAATGACCCCCGAGAATCGGATAAAGGCCCTGGGGGAGATAGACGCTTCCCTTCTCGTCAAGCAGAAGGGGGAAAGAGCATCCCGTCTTCCAGATCTGCCCGGCGCTGAGAGCGGAAAGGTGGTCATGAGATTCGCTCCTGGGCCTTCTGGTCCTTTGCACATCGGCCATTCCAGGGTGGCCATCCTGAATGATGAGTACGTGAAGAGATACAATGGCAAATTCATCAACAGGATGGAGGATACCAACCCAGACAAGATTGATCCAGAAGCTTATCGGATGATACCCGAGGACCTCGAATGGTTGGGTGTCGATGTCCACGAAACAATCATTCAGAGCGAGAGATTCGAACTATATTACCAAGTAACGAAGGAACTGCTAGAACTAGGTAAAGCTTACATATGCTATTGCCAGGCAGAGGATTGGAGGTCTCTCAAGGAGAAATCAAGAGCTTGCCCTCACCGGGACTTACCTATAGAGGAACAGCTTGAATCATACGAACGAATTCTCGCTGGAGATTACGCAGAGGGAGAGGCCGTGGTGGTCATCAAGACCGATCTCCGTCATCCAAACCCCGCTATCCGGGATTTCATAGGTCTTAGAATCGTGGACAAACCCCATCCAAGAACAGGTGATAGATATCACGCTTACCCAATGATGAATCTCAGTGTTGCAGTGGATGATCATACGTTGGGACTTACACACGTGCTCAGGGGTAAGGATCATCTCAACAATACTCTGAGGCAGGAGTATATCTTCAACTATCTGGGATGGAAAATGCCCTGGTATCACCACTACGGATTCGTTTCCATTCCAGAGGCTGTCTTGAAGACCTCGGTCGTCAGGGAAGGTATCAACAAGGGGGAGTTCACAGGCTGGGATGATGTGCGTCTGGGAACCTTCCGCTCGCTCAGGCGAAGGGGGATTCAACCGGAGGCGATAAGAGCATACTGGGTGGATGTAGGCATGAAGGACGTGGACATCCAATTCTCATGGGAGAACCTCTACGCTTTCAACAAGGAGATTGTGGATCCGGAGGCCAACAGATACTTCTTCGTCTGGAACCCAGTAAAGATCAGGATAGAAGGGGTGAACGATCTGACGTCAAGGGCGCCATTGCATCCTGATCATCCTGAGAGAGGAGCACGGATCACTGAGCTCCATGGTGATCCTATCGAGATACTGCTTACACCTGAGGACCATTGCCTACTGGTAGAGAATGGCAGGATAAGGTTGAAGGACCTCTGCAACCTGGAATACGTTGACGGAAAAGCCTGTTACATCGGCAATGACCTCTCTATAGTAAAAGAAGGAGCCAGGATAGTGCACTGGACAACAGTTGACGGGCCGAGGTGCGAGGTCATAGAGCCAGATGGGATCATCAAGAAAGGTGTTTCAGAGTCATTACCAGATCATGAAGTTGGAGAAGTGGTCCAGTTCGAGCGCTTCGGTTTCTGCATGATCGAGCAGACAACCCCGATTGTGAAAGCGGTCTACTCCCATCGTTGATTCATCCGAATACCTGTAAAATGAAATTGAATATTGTCCCCAGAGTAAAGGCTATGGTTATGGAACCAAGGGTTATCTTCATCGCGTCCTTCATACCAAATTCTGACCTAAGGACGGCGAACGCCGCAATGCAGGGCATGAAGGTGGCCATCACCAAAGCGAATACGAACATCTGCTGGGGATCGAGTACCAAAGCAAGATTGGTAGTTCCGAACAACACTACCAGCAGCTGAAGGGCCATCTCCTTTCTGAGTACTCCGAAGATGAGTGCGATAATTGTGACCGCTGGCAACCCCAGAAGTCCGACGGTAAGCCATGTGAAGGGCTCGACCAAGCCGTCAAGGATACCGTATACCATCAGGAACTCGAGTACGATGCTTCCAACCAGTAGAAGTGGGAATGCTATGAGGAAGAACTCTGAGACTCTGACCCATGTTTTCCAGAGCACGTTCTTTGCCCTCGGGATGGTCAGATCAGGAAGCTGAATGGCTAGACTCGTTGGTTCGAACTTCATGTACTTGTTCATCAACCTACCAAGCACAAGGACAAGTCCAAAAAGAATGAGATAGATGCCCAGAGCATAGCCAAGTCCAGCATAGTGGCCGACGGTTCCAATGATGATCACGGTCTGGGCTGAGCACGGTATGGCAACCACCGTGATCACCGCCAGTATCAGCCTCTCCCTCCTGGAATCAATGACCCTTGAGGCAAGAATTGCCGGTACATTGCATCCCAAGCCCACGATCATGGGAATGATTGCCCTTCCATGCAGTCCGATACGATGCATCAGACCATCCAGCATGACCACGACCCTGGGCAGATAACCTGAATCTTCCAAGATTCCAAGAATAAGATAGAATACTAGGATGTAAGGTATGACGATGGCCAATATGGCCTGGATACTCAGATTGATGCCTTCGGCTATAGCTTCTCCCGCTTTCCCGCCAATGAGGTCCGCGAGGTTTTGGAAGAAATTGCCCACAATGGCATGATATGCATCGAGGATCAGCCCTTCGAGGGCACCTCCCACATAGACTACAGAAAGAAAGATACCAGCCAGAATCAGAACGAGAAGGGGAAGTCCCGTCACTGGTTGGAGTGTGAACCGAGATATCTTCTCCTTCAAACCAGGAGGCTTTTCTATCTTCCTGACCACATTTGATTTGATCTTGCCGGCTTCCCCGTATCGATCACGGCCGATATGGACATCGATGGTCTCCTCATGCTGCTTCTTGAAACCCTCGGTGAGATCTTTTGCCTTGGCCTTGGTCTCTTCAGAGAACTGCCCGGTGAAGAACAGGTTACCCTCTAGGAGCTTGAGGAGAGCCCCCCTCGTGGGGAAATCCACCGCGTCTTTCTCAGCCTCAGGAGTAAGATTGTCCAGTATCTCTTCGATGTGGCTGTCATAGTGTACCTTGAATTCCGAAACTCGAACGTCTTCGAGGCATGCCGTTTCACAGAGGGCGTCCACTCCCTCTCCAGTGATAGCAACGGTCGGAAAGAAAGGCACTCCTATTTCCTCGGAAAGGCGTTCGATGTCTATCTCGAACCTTTCTCGAGCCATGTCCATGAAGTTCAGGGCAACGACCAGCCTGAACCCCATCTCGATCATTTGCAGGATGAGAACGAGGCTCTGCTCCAATCTTGTAGCATCTGCTACCGCAATGACGCAGTCAGCTCCATTCTCAGCGAGGAATCGAAGTGTAACCTCCTCATCCTCACTTGATCCGGAGAGTGAATATGTACCAGGTAGATCAACGACCTCGATCGTCTTACCCTTGCAGGTCACCTTTCCCTCGAATATCTCGACGGTTGTCCCGGGATAGTTTGAGGAAATGACCCCTACTCCGGTGATACGGTTGAAAAGCATCGATTTTCCGACATTGGGGTTGCCGACAAGGGCGATCCTCAAACTGATCACCTTCTAACGTGGATGAGGTCCGCAAAATTCCTTGCCAGTGCGACCTTGCACTCGTCAAGCATAACGAGGAGGGGGCCGCCCATCGGAATCTCCTCCTCCATCTTCACCTTCCTCCCTGGAACAAACCCCATCGAGATGAGTCTCCTTACCTTGCCTGGGTGTTCACAGATGAGATAGGTAATCGTGGCCTCTTCCCCCTCACTCAACTCACTCAGAGAAATGGTCGGTTCTCCTCTGCAGATCTCGCAGTCGTCGTTGCATTCCTCGAAAGGTTTTTCAAACCTGCAAGTACTGGGTTCCTGCACCATCTGACATATCTTCTTCATTGATTCATCTGAAATAATATGTTCGAGACGGCAGGCTTCCTCATGACTCTTATCTCTCTTAATTCCCAGGACTTCTGTGAGGAACTTCTCCAGGAGACGATGTCTTCTCCTGACCCTCCTTCCCTCCCTCATGCCCATATCGGTCAATGTTGCTCCCTTGTACTTCTCGTAGTGAATGTAACCCTGTTCCGAGAGCTTTCCCAGCATCTCGGACACACTCGCGGGGGAGATCTTGAGCTTCTGGGCTATGTCCTTGGTCTTGGCAGCCTGATGTCGCCGGGTCAAGACGTAGATGGCTTCGAGATAATCCTCTGTACTCTCACTGACCATCAACAGAAAATAGGCATGCCTAATATTTAATATTTCGGTGAACCTAAACTCTTATCCTGGCTCCTACTAGTTGATTCAGAGATCCTTGAACGGTACCAGATCACAACAGGTGCATTCATGGCACATCGTCTTGAATTTCAATGGGGACATACCATAGATGATGAATGCATTTTCGGCTTCCTGAGCTAGCTTGACCATTCTTTCTGGGGTAACGGGCTCTAGAAGGCCGAGAGTTTCCTCCAGCGCTGGCCTGTTCCTGTCGTCGATCTTCAAAGCTCGGAGGGTAGCGACACAGCCCATCTTGGCCAGGAACTCAACCCCTTCGATCACGTTTTCGTCCGTTTCTCCCAGACCGTATATGATATTCGAACAGACGTTTCCCCTCCCAAAAACGGATACGGCGAACTTGATGGCCTTGACAATATGCTCAAAATTCATCTTTCCGCAGACCTTCTTGAAGATTTCTTGATCGAAAGTCTCGATGTTGATCTTGATCTCGTCGGCCCCGGCCGCCTTCAACCGATTGATGTCCTGGAAATCATCGATATAAGGCTCAACCCCGATGGGAACCTCAGGACCCAGCTTCTCCCTCACGACACTGATAATATAAGCCATTCTCATGACGGTTTTATGTGGATCGTCGGGAACGGCGCTTGTGAGTGCCACTCCCTTGAAATCAGGCCTGGTTGAGGCCTCAAGTATCATGCCAATTACCTTTTCGGGGTCCAGATTCTTTGTATAATCCTTTTCAAGTCTTGGTGAATTGCAGAATTTGCAGTCGTAGATGCATTCCTGACTCAGATTGAAGAACGCCTGCTGAGGCGCATGATAGAGAACCGGTTGGATCTCCACCTCTTCCAGAAAGGGTTTTCCCTTCCAGAGAAGTTTGTATGGAGTCACGTTCCCAACCAGCTCGAACTCCCCCTTATCATTGGAGATGGCCTTCTTCACCCGGGTTCCCTTAAAACCGATCACAATGGAGGGATGCCCCGCTCCTGGTCCAGCGGTCGATCTGCTCAGTCTGAAAGGTGGCTTGAAGTTCTCAGGGACCTTGATGGAGCCTCCAGTGATCAAAACGGCCTTCTTGTAGGCAACACTGTTCAAGTCCACTTCCACTTGACTCCCTCCGCCGTATCTTCAACCTTGACCCCACTCTCAGCGAGACGGTCTCTGATCTCGTCAGCCAGGTCAAACGCTTTTCTCTTCCTGAGTTCCTGCCTGATATCTATCAGTATCTGCACGATAGCGTCTGCCTCGCCTGATGTGGTGCTCTCGGAGGGAAGTATTCCCAGTACCTCGTCCATGTTCTCAAGTGCTTCGAGTAGATTCGAAGCACCCTTCTTGCTGAGCCGGTCTTCGGAGATCAGCCTGTTCAGCTCCCTCACCATCTCAAAAATCGCAGAAATAGCCGCTCGGGTGTTGAAATCATCGTCCATGTTCTCTTCGAATTCTATCAGCACATTGCTCACAAGCTGTTCTGCGTCTTCTTCACCCACTCCGTTCTCTGCCACATTCTTCAGCTCGAAATAGGCATTTTGAAGTCTCTTGTGAGAAGAAGCTGCCTCCTCAAGAGCCAAATCGCTGTAGCTCAGAGGACCACGGTAATGGGTATTGAGCAGGTAGAATCTGACCTCTTCCTTACTGAAGCGCTCAAGTGTCTGCCTGATCGTGAAGAAGTTCTTCAACGATTTGGACATCTTCTCATCCTGGATCTGAAGCATACCGTTGTGAAGCCAGTAATTTGCAAGCTTCTCACCAGTAGCAGCCTCTGTCTGAAGAATCTCATCCTCATGATGTGGGAATATCAGATCGTTACCGCCCCCGTGGATGTCTATGAGGTCTCCAAGGTACTTTGAGCACATAGCCGAGCACTCGATGTGCCAACCGGGCCTGCCCTTTCCCCAAGGGGTATCCCAGGCCACTTCCCCGGGCTTTGCCGCCTTCCAGAGTGCGAAGTCCATGGGATTCCGCTTTCCATCCTCGATGTCGACACGGGTTCCTGAGACCATGTCTTCCAGCTTCTGGCCGGTGAGACGACCGTAGTTTTCGACTTTGTCCACTGAGAAATAGACAGAGCCATCTTCCGCAACGTAAGCATAACCATTGTCCATTATCTTCGCGATCATGTCGATTATATCCTGGATGCACTCCGATGCCTTCGGGTAGATATCGGCTCTCTTGACGCCCAGGGAATTCACATCCTCGAAGTACTTGTTTATGTACCTCTTGGACAGCTCCAGGGCGGGGATGCCTTCCTCCGCCGCCCTGTTTATGATCTTGTCATCAATATCCGTGAAATTCGTTACGTGGGTGACATCGTAACCTTTCCATCGAAGGTATCTGACGATCATATCGAAGACCACGATGGAACGTGCGTGACCCATGTGCATGTCATCGTACACCGTCATTCCGCAGACGTACATCTTGACCTTGTTGTCATCAATTGGTCTGAAGTCTTCTTTCTGCTTCGAGAGCGTGTTGTACATCTTCAGGGTCATCACCTTCGCCTCAGAATGCGAAGATTGTTCCAATTATATCTCATTTTTCATGCGCCATATCTGGATTGCTATTAGCAAACGAGATTCATCCAGGAGATAAGAATCATTTATCCTTATCAATGGCCTCTTCAAGGACAGAGATCCTGTGCTCGAGTTTGTGGATGGTGTCAACCATGTCCTTCATTGCGTCCAGAATAGGGTCGGGAATCTGGTCGTGCCTGAGGTCCACCTTTTTCTCACCCTGTCGCTTGACAACCTTACCCGGCACCCCTACGACTGTGGAATCCGGCGGAACATCCTTTACCACGACAGAGCCGGCTCCGATCTTGACATTCTCCCCAATGGTTATGTTGCCCAGTATGGTGGCGTCAGCACCAACTACCACATTATCTCTGATGGTGGGATGTCTCTTTCCCTTAGAAGTGCTCACGCCACCCAGCGTTACCCCCTGGAACACAGAGACATTGTCCCCGATCACGGTCGTCTCGCCGATTACTACTCCCGTTGCGTGATCGATGAAGAACCCTTTCCCTATCTGGGCACCAGGATGGATGTCGGCCCCCGTGAGGAAATGGGCGAAGTAGTTGAGAGCCCGCGCTATGGTTATCTTCCCATCGTTCCAGAAGCGATGGGAAATACGATAGATGATGACAGCGTGAACGCCCTGGCTAAAGAACATGGCTTCCTTGAACGAGCGAGGTGCTGGGTCCCTTTCAAGGACTGTGTAGACATCGTCCTTCCAGCTCATTGGAGTCAAGTCTCAAATAGCAATGTGGACTAATATCTTTTGGCTTCAATTCTATGACTGGGTATAGTATCTCTTTCTGCACTCGCAACACCAACCCAACCCCTCGATGAATACACAAATGCATAGGCTGGATACTATCAAATAAATGTAGGCGATCGATCAGAAATTGCCCAATTCATAGAGGAATATCAGACCAAAGCGGAGTTGATAGGTACCTCTCTCCACCGTCTGGAAGAAGCGCGAGAACGGTCTTCTTAGGTCCAAGCTCTCGTGCGATCTCCAAAGAGGCGAACAGTGCTGCACCAGAAGAAATTCCAACCATTATGCCTTCTTCCCTTGCCAACTTCCTGGCACAGTCGATCGCGTCCTCATCGTCAACGGTAATGACTCTGTCGACAACGTCCATGTCGAGGATGCTCGGTATGAAATTAGCTCCGATTCCCTGGATACCATGAGAACCCGACTTTCCTTGAGAGAGCAGAGGTGACCTGGCTGGTTCAACGGCCACCACCAATGTTCCAGGAGAGGCCCTCTTGAGGGCGCGTCCGACCCCTGTAATCGTCCCGCCTGTGCCGACTCCAGCCACGAACGCATCCAGATTTGGCACATCGGACAGTATCTCCTTGGATGTTGTCTCTTCGTGCACCTCCGGGTTTGCTGGATTCTCAAACTGCTGTGGCATGAAGGTATTAGGATCGGAATCGACTATTTCCTTGGCTCTCTCTACCGCCGAATTCATTCCACCTTCCGCCGAGGTCAGGATCAACTCTGCCCCAAGCGCCATCATCAGCTTCTTCCGCTCCTCGCTCATGCTCTCGGGCATCACTATTAGTAGATGGTATCCTTTGGCCGCGCAAACCATTGCTAATCCTATACCCGTATTTCCAGAAGTAGGTTCTACTACCGTCATTCCGGATTTCAGCTCCCCCCTTTCCTCGGCATCTTCTATCATGCCCAGAGCGACTCGGTCTTTTACCGAATGCATGGGATTGAAGGACTCGATCTTTAAAAGTACGGTGGCGTCGCCCGGAGCAGTAAGTTTATTCAGCCTCACCACCGGAGTATTTCCGACCGTGTCCAAGATCGAGTTAAATATCATCAATACACCCCAGGACTGCGTCTATGGCACAAGGATGACAGGTTTCTTGGCTTCCTTCATTACCTTCTCAGTGACACTGCCCATGAAGAGAGTCTCAATCACTCCATGGCCCTTGTAACCCATAACGATGCCATCGTACTTGTTTGACATCTCGACGATCACCTCGTCCGGATCGCCTATCTGAATGGACTCGATGTAATCGACACTGGCATCATTCAAAGCGTTGACCGCGAACTCAATTCGATGTTCGATGGCACTCCTTCGAATCTCCTGGTTATCATCCAGATGTTCAATCGCCTTCTTCTCTGGCACTACATGGAGCAAAGTGACCTTGATGTTGGAGCATGCTGCCAATCTGGCCAGGTAAGAGGCCGCTCTGTTTGAATTCTCTGATCCGTCAACACATAAAAGCATCAGCATCTTATTTTCCATGACTTCACCCCAGCTTCGTTGGATGTTGTTCACAATCATGACCTAACTCGGAGAAAATACTTTGGGTCGAACAGAAGGATTCAAAAGATGGGGGAAATTATTGGGGCCGGGACCGAGATTTGAACTCGGGTGTACGGATATCCACCACGTGGGCTGCAGTCCGCCACATAGCCGCTCTGTCATCCCGGCGTCTGATGGCCCATATCGAGTTATCAATTATCAATCTTTTCCTGGTCATATATCAATCATCCGCAGGCTCGATGACCGAATAAAGAAATATAGTCTCGATACGATGCGAGAGTGATGATCCCGGACCATTGCAAGGACGTTTCAATGAGGAGGGTGGACTTCGACCTCGATGCAGAGGAGATCGCCCATCAGATGAAAGGGCGAAAGGCATACACCAGGACGGATCACCTGATCCTCGTCAACGGTGAGGATATGGCCGTTGTCCGGGTCATGAAAGAGAATACCAAGGAGCTCTTCAAACCCATAATTGGTTTTGAGATAGTGTCCCTTCCAAATAACACAGTCTTTGTAAAGGATGAGAGAGTGGATGTGCTGAATCCATCTCATCTTGCGCGGTTGGCAGAGGAGCATGCTGGTAAGGTAGTGGTCGTGGAGGGGATGTTCAACCATGTCTCCTTCGTCAAAGACATTGTGCCAATCAAGCTCAGGGTGCTTGATACCGTACCCCCTAGCCCTTCGAAACTATCCTGCCTAGTTGAAAATGCCCTTGCATCAGGTTACATCGACCTCCCAATTCTCCCAATCTTGGAGGAGATCGATCTCAACGAGCTGGCAAAGGGTGTGAAAAATGAGGGAGTGATTTTCCCCTGTAAGGCATCAAACATGAGCTCGGACAAGAGGTATTTCTTTTTGGATGAGACACCAGAGCTGGACATCGAGACCGACCTGATAGGGTGTGACCTATCGGCCAGGATCTTCAGGTCCATATACAAAAAGGAACCTGGACTCGTCAACATATGCCCCTGGGACCTGGCGCCCAGAGATGGGATCCCTACGATCGTGAAATGCTGTAAGGTGAAGTCAGACCACTTGATAGATGAAAACATAGTTGTGGTTCAGTGGGGCGCTTCCGTGAGAGAGGTCACCGAGGCCATCAACGCCTTCTTCGATCAATGGGAAGTTGACTCAACTCCTTGAGAGTAGTCTAGCTTTCGAGATGCAGCTATACCCTTCTTCCAAACGCCCTACTCGACAGAGGGCCTCGCCTCTCACATAGAGCGCCTCAGCGTCCTCAGGGCATTCCTTGATGTGTTTGTCTAGCAGACCGAGAGAATGTTCAATAGATCCCCTCTCCAATAGATCCCTTGCCCTCTGGGCAACGGACCGCGTCTCCAAGAGCTTCTGCTCTCTTCCAGTCCTTGCATTCTCCACGATAATGTCCAGAGCATACCTGGAAAGCCAAGGGTACCTTGAGGCCAGGAGGTCCCGGAATTCTTCGACACCTTTCGGATCGAGCACTGCGGTGTTTCCTTTGAAAATGCTGTAAGGAACACTGATAGAAAGACTGCCATGTGTTATCTTGAAGTAACTTCTTCGGCTCTCGACAACATCGCTCAGTGACATTCCATACTTGTTATCCGCTCCTGATATGAATAATTGCTCCCTTGACTGCCTTGACAAGGATCCTGGGTACAATTTTCGTCAATGCGTGACATCAGTGGTTCATCGAGCATGCACTTGAGGCAATCGGTCAATTATTGGCTGTTCTTCTAGATTTCGGCTTGAGTTCATTGATTGTCGAAGTGTATGGTCGAAAGCTTAAAGAAAAGGCCAAAACGTTTTGGTGGAGTATGGAACCCAGCGCTCTTAGTCCTTTCAACCCTTCTCTCGAATTATCCAAGATTGTCGTCTACGACTCCACCTTAAGGGATGGTGAGCAGATGCCAGGAGTGGCTTTCAACCTGGAACAGAAGGTTGCTATCGCTACCTTTCTAGACGAGATACGGGTACCTCAAATCGAGGCTGGATTCCCGGCAGTTTCCGAAAATGAGTTCGATTCCATCAGGGAGATCACATCCATGGGATTGAACGCCGAGATATTGGCTCTGTCTAGGCTTGTGAAGAAGGATATAGACGCCGCTGTAGAAAGTGGAGTTGACATGGCCCTACTGTTCATTGCGACCTCGGACATCCACCTGAAGTACAAGCTCAAGAAGCCGAGAGAGTGCATTGTGCAGATGGCTGTCGATGCTATTGAATACTGTAAGGATAGAGGAATAAGGGCTAGCCTGAGCTCTGAGGACTCAACTCGGACCGATCTGGACTTTCTTCTGGAGCTGTTCAAGGCATCTGAGGAGGCAGGAGCTGAAAGGCTTGGTCTCACAGATACGGTTGGCTGCGCTGCACCCGAGGCTATCACCACCATTGTCTCTAAGGTCGTCAATAAGACAAACACCCCCGTTTCGCTTCATCTTCACAACGATTACGGTCTAGCCCTGGCAAATGCAATCGCAGGTGTGAAGAGCGGGGCCAAGGCCATAACTACCACCGTGAACGGCGTCGGGGAGAGGGGCGGTAATGTCCCGCTCGAGCAGTTCGTCGTCTCCATGAAGTATCTATACGGGTCGGATCTGGGAATTGATACCACCAGACTCAAGGATCTCTCTGAAATGGTCACCAATTTCACAGGCAATCCCATGCCTCGGAACCAACCACTTGTAGGGGAAAATGCCTTCGCTCATGAATCCGGAATTCATGTAGCTGCGGTTCTCAACTGCCCATTCACTTACGAGTCCATCCCACCGGAGGCGGTCGGCAATCACAGGCAGCTCAGGATGGGCAAGCACAGTGGTATCACCTACATCAAGAAAAGGATCGATGAGCTTGGATACAAGACCTCGGAAGAGCACATCTGCGAGATCCTTCTTAGGGTCAAGATAAAAGGGGAGGAGAATGGGATCGTGGACGACAACGAGTTCCGTCGAATCGTGGAAAAGGTTCTCTCATCCAATTGATCAAAGCCTTGTCTTCCTGCCGGACTGATCTCTCTTGTACTTACCGAACTCAGAACATTTTGTTAATTCACTTCCCCAGAAAACCGGCCCATCGGCACATACCCTTATGCCGTTGATTGCACAGGATCCGCAAAGGCCCACGCCACATTTGATGAATCTCTCCAGGGAGAGCTGCGATTCCACCCCGGCCTTCATGCATACTTTGTGAAGTGCGTCCAACATCAACTCAGGGCCACACCCCAGGAGCATCTGATATTCGCCACTCTCCAACATGGGCTTGATCATATCGACGACCGTCCCATGGAACCCTTTCGAACCATCATCGGTTGAAACGATGACCTCACGACAATTGCCAATGGCCCGGTCCTCGAATAGGAGTTCTGATTTTGTCGGGGCTCCGATGGCAACATCCACCAATCTCCGGTCCTTGAAGGAGGTAACTGCAGGCATTATTGCTGCCATGCCCACTCCCCCGCCGACACAAAGTGTTCTCTCCTCAGATATTGCGAAGCCCTGTCCGAAAGGGCCCCTTACACCAATTTGATCTCCTACCTTAAGGGAACAGAGGGCCTTGGTGGCCTCTCCCACCTTTTTGACCGTGACCCCTTTCATCCTTCCAAGATATGAGAGCGACATGGGGATCTCATCTATTCCGGGGATCCACATCATTATATATTGACCTGGAAGGAAATGACCATCATACCTGAACCTGAGGGTAATGATATCCTCGGTCTCCTTCACGACCTCTTCGATGATTACCACTGATCTTTCACTCATGGGCTATCCCCACCATCGATTCGATGCTATTGAAACCTGAGATGTTCATGTAATTCTCTATGCCTCCCAGAATCTCCCTGAAGGAGTCCAGACCCTTCCTGCCCAGGACGCTTCCTACTTGAATTGCCGTGGCTCCAGCCATGATGTACTCGAGGGCATCCCTCCAATTCTCGATACCCCCCACCCCAATCAATGGGATATCCAGCGCCTCGTACAGCTCGTAGACGCATCTGACCCCTATAGGTCGGATGGCGGGTCCAGAGAGCCCTCCGGTAATGTTGGATAGAACTGGCCTTTTCATCTCCACGTTGATGAACATTGCCTTCACTGTATTTATTGCGACGACAGCATCTCCCCCACCCTCCTGAACTGCCTTCCCGACATCCACCAGTTTCTCGGTGTTGGGAGTGACCTTGGCAAAGACTGGAATGTTGATTGACCCCTTGACCGCGGTAACTATGGATCTGACTGTCTCTGGATCGGTCCCCAGTTCCATACCGTAGCCTTCAGCATGGGGGCAGCTCAAATTGAGCTCTACAGCATATGCTCCGTAATCCTCCATTCGACCTGCCAGTTCTGCGAAACCATCTTCGTCGGAAGCGAAGATACTTCCGACAATCGGGATATTAGCCGTGGAAGCTATGCTCATTTCATCTCCAAAGGCTTCGATGCCGGGATTGGGCAGACCCATACAGTTGAGGTAGCCAAAGGGCAGCTCCACCAATGTTGGGTTCGAATATCCAAACCTGGGCTCGATGCCGATGGATTTGGTGACCAGAGCCCCTGCTCCCCACTCGGCCATCTTCACCAATGAGGGTCCTGTCTCCCCCATTATGCCCGAGGCAAGCATCGTAGGATTGTCCAGATCCATTCCTGCTATCCTCACTGAAAGCGATGACATCTAAATTCCAGATATTGTCTCAGAAGATAAGAAGATTGTCAAGAGGAAACCATGTTGAATATCGAATCCCGATTTCCCTAACCTTGGTACCTCCCGAAATGAGAATATAGTACATAGGGATTCATTGACGACACCCATGGATGTTGCACGAATCAGGAAAGACTTCCCGTTCTACGACAAGTATGGAAGCGAGCTCATCTATTTCGATAGCGCATGCCAGACACTTCGTCCCGATCAAGTCATAGATGCTATCAACGAATACTACATAGAGTATCCAGCATGCGGAGGTCGAAGTGTTCATCGACTCGCCACACAAGTGACCCTGAGAATGGACGAATCCCGAGAGGCTCTTTCCGATTTTCTTAATGCATCACCGGACGAGATTGCTTTCACCAAGAATGCCACAGAATCGATCAACATTGTCGCTAATGGATATCCATTCAAGAAGGGGGAGAAGATACTCACAACCGACATCGAACACAACAGCAACCACCTTCCGTGGCTAAGAGTTGCAAGGGACAAGGGCACAGATAGGGTCTTCGTTCCTACAATAGATGGAATATTTGATATTGAGGTTTTCAAGGAGAAGATGTCGAGGGAGGTCAAGATGGTCAGTCTTGTCCACACCAGCAACGTGACTGGAACAACAATTCCCGCTAAAGAAGTGATAGAAATTGCTCACGACAACGGGGCCTTGGTAATGCTTGATGGTTCACAAGCCGCCCCTCACCATGTAATTGATGTTCGTGATCTGGACGTGGATTTCTACGCACTGTCACTCCATAAAATGCTAGGTCCGTCTGGGGTTGGAGCCCTTTATGCTAAGGAGGATATCCAAAAGGAGCTAGAACCTCTTATACTGGGCGGAGGAGGGGTCAGCCTTTCATCCTACGAGGGAATGGACCTGCTTCCACCTCCCGAGAAGTTCGAGGCGGGGCTCATGAACTATGCTGGGATAATAGGATCAGGGCCAGCCATCCGGTATCTTCTGAAAATCGGTATGGAGGAGATCGACGAGCACTTGACCACTTTGAACAAGGAACTTTCGAAGAGAGTGATCGATCTGCCCGAAATAGACGTTGTGGGACCGCGGGACCCCGAACTGAGGGGGGGAATCCTATCCTTCAACGTCAGAGGAATGAAATCTCATGATGTGGCGACCATATTCGATGAGATGGGCGGTATTCTACTAAGATCGGGGATGCATTGTGCCCATCCCTTTTTCCACTCCAGGAGGATCGAAGGATCGGTAAGAGCCTCTTTGTACATATACAACTCAATAGAGGAATGTCAGCGATTCGTGAATGTTCTAAAGGAGATCATTGAGCTTTTCGCTAGGTGAACTGTCAAACATGGATAGTTCTCAGAACCACTCCTCTCTATCAGAATGATGCTCTGATGATTCAAGCAGATCCAGAAATCCTTCTTAAGTTCACCTTCTGCAGAAACAAGTAAGGTCGGTATTTGATACGAACAAGAAAATGAGATATCCTCTCTTGATAATCTGAAGGACCCATTTTCAAACTCGAGGGCCTCTCCCTCGCAAATCATTCCCTCAAGAGACACTGCAAGGTTTGACCCTATAGGCAAATCGGAAATATCGTCGAGAACCTTCAAAATGTTCTCCATTTCGGCTTCCATATCCCTTATCTGACAATCCCTGTCTATCGCATCGAAGGAGATCACAAGAACGCCAATTAGGGCAAGACCGAAAAATACTGTCCAAAGCTTGGATAACACGAACTCGATCATGATAAAGGCCTCGCTTCTATCCATGACCCTGTCTCGTCCTGAAGGCACTCGAGGATCAGTTTCGCACCGGGTGCTGTTATGATGATTGCGTCACCTTCTGCGGATGTGATGTCTATGGGAAGATCTTCAATGAATTTCGTTCCACTTACATCTCCAACATGATACCTCAAACTCCTTGCTTGAGCGGAACCACACTTGCCCCCGATCTCGATCATGACGTTTTGAGCCTCAGAACCTGTAGGCAGATGCAGATCGACCGTCCTCTTACTACCTGGACCTCCTAGAAATACGGAGATTGCTGCCGATTCTAGCCTTTCCATCTCAGCCTCTATGGCTTCCGAGAAGAGGGCGCATGTGTAATGGTGGTAGGTATTGATGAAAATGGGAAAGGAAATCGAAATGAGAAGGAGGACTATCATCAACCTGAGGGGAAGGCCCTCAAGCGCTCTACTGTCCTCATGCATTCTCTTCATCATTCGCATATCACTGGCACCTGCAGCCCACCTTCAGACCCGTACCCGCTCTTTGTGACGGTCACTGTAACGAATCCCAAAGGGCCTCCCGCCAGAGAGACTTCGAGCTCGCTCAAAGTCAGCTGTCCTGAAGAATCGGTCATCCCGTGAACGGTTCCATCATTCAGTTGGTAGGAGATACCGGCACCCTCCAGTAGAACCGTTGCTCCCTGGATCCCGTTGCCTTCACGGTCCAGAACCGTGACCTGGATAGTGATATCCTTCGCCTGGAATATTCCGTCTCCATCTGTATCGGTGAGAATGATCTCCCCAGGATATGCGTGAACGCTTCCTATGGAGGATGGAGGCTGAAGGCCCGACATCCAACCCAGAATGACCGTGGTGCCGACTCCGGCTATAACTACCATGATCATCAGCTGGAGGGGCAGACCCTCTATGCCGGCCTTCCAATCCTTCTTGAAGGTCTTTATTTTCCTCATCATCTTATCCCTGTGATGAGGAATCTCAGCACCTTTTATGAACAGGACTTTTACAGTTAATATTCATCAACCAATGATCCCTAGAAAGGGGATCGATCAGAGTAGCCCAACCTCTTCAACCGTGAAATAGGTGGGACCTTTCGGCCCTAGCACGCTCTTCTTAAGTCTGATCCTATCGACAACCTGACTCCCAAAATCAGTATTCCCCCAACGTTCCATTATCTCCTGGACCCTATCCATTCCCTGAGGGGTTTTGGCTCGGGCTACAGTCAGATGA
Source organism: Methanomassiliicoccales archaeon (assembly GCA_013415695.1). NCBI lineage: Archaea > Methanobacteriati > Thermoplasmatota > Thermoplasmata > Methanomassiliicoccales > Methanomassiliicoccales archaeon. The sequence continues at coordinate 99,921 of JAAEEP010000003.1, forward strand.
GGTCTGAATTTGCGCTTCTCCATCTCGAAACCGAGGGGTGATAAGCCCTCATCGAGTCTCTCGGCGACGCTCTCGAGCGGTCCAGGGTCAGGTATGCCTACCCAAACCACCCGTATCCTGTTCTTGTTGGGAAAAGCGCCAATATCGTGCAACTTCATTTCAAATCTACTTACATCATGGACCGAGTCCCTGATAACTCTGGATATATCCTCGACCAATGGTTCCTCCACATCCCCCAGGAACTTCAAGGTGATGTGCATTATATCTGGATTGACAACCTTCAGTGCTGCTCCACTCTGTTTCAGCTCCCTGCAGAGTTCACGAAGTGATTGTCCAGCATCGATATCGATTGATATGAAGGCCCTGAAACTCAATCCCCTCCCCCCAATTCAAAAAGAACATTCCTGAACATTGATTCGTTCCGCTCATCAAAGAGAACGAAACGTACCAGTGTCAAATCTGTGTGTCCGCGCACATATTCGATGACAGTCCCCAACATGGCTTTAACGGCAGCTTTTAAAGGAAATCCTCCAACTCCCGTTCCAAGAGCTGGAAATGAAATGATTGATAAATTCTTCTCGACTGCCCTTATCAGATTTGTTTCCGTCCCTAAGGAGACCTTTTCCTCGTCTGTCTTGAGGTCTTCTCCCATGACAGCCGCGTGAATGATCAGCCTCCTGGGTGTACCTACATCCGTTACCATGATGTCGCTCATCTCCAAAGGGCTCTTGGAAATCGCGTCCCGCTCTATGTCTTCGCCACCCTTCACCTTAATGGCTCCGGCAACTCCTGATCTCATCCGTAAGTGGGTGTTGGCCGCATTGACAATGGCCTCGGTATCCTGCTCCGTTATGTTGCCACCAACAACCTCGATCAGGACCCCATCGATTTCCCTTCGCATGCAATTTCATTTGTTTGTAGATATGTAATATTTTCCAGTGACAGCAAGGTTTATGGGTAATCAGCTGAATAAAACGACCAATGAGCCTTGACCTGGTGATCATCGGTGCAGGACCCGCCGGTCTTACCGCCGGTGTCTATTGCAGATCGAGGAAGCTCACCACACTTATACTTGATGCTGGAGAAGCGGGGGGGCAACTTACCAGCCTATACCCTGACAAGGGCATAGCAAACTATCCCGGTTTCGTGATGACCCAGGCAAAGAAGCTGGCGGAAAGGATGATAGCGCATGCCCAGCACATGGGCTGTGAGATGCACGAGAATGAGAAAGTAGTGGACATCGTAGACAGCGAAGGGCAGCTTCTAGTGAGAAGTGATAAGAAGGATTATCCCTGCAAGGCGGTGATCATTGCAGCAGGCATCGGGCTTTTCAAGCCGAAGAAGCTGGGCATTCAAGGTGAGAAGGAATTCTACGGAAAGGGAATCACCTACAAGATTCCTGAAAAGGACACCTTGATCGACAAGAAGGTATTGTTCGTCGGTGGGGGTAACAGTGCTCTTGAGATGGCCTTGATCGCCTCGCAGGTAGCCGAGACATACGTACTCCACAGGAGGGATGAATTCCGGGCTGACGAGGGCATCGTGGAGCAGGTCGAGAACTCCAGCATTCAGACCATTATGAGCGGACAGATTGAGGACATCCGGGGCAACGAAGTGGTCGAGGAAGTGGTTATCAAAGTTGCGGACATGGAGGAAAACTTGATCCTGAAGATCGATCTTGTGGTCATCAATATCGGATTCACACCAGAGCTCGAAGAATTGAAAAGGTGGAATGTCGAACTTAAAGGCACTCAGATTGTGGTGGACCCCGATATGCGAACTTCCAGGCCAGGTGTTTTTGCTTGCGGTGACATCGTCACCTATCCTGGAAAGTACAAACAGATCGTAACTGGATGTGGAGAGGCCGCTACCGCTGCCAACAGCGCCTACAAGTTCATTAAGAATCCATACTGGGCCAGATCAGGATAAGGCACTGATCCTTCTCCTTGTCCATGAGACCGAAGCTATGACTAGAATGAAAGCGAAGATCAACCCGATCAACGCTGCCGTCTCGCCAAGCGTGCCCTTGAACAGTTCTCCAAAGGATGCGAATAGATTGAACGATGCGTGCATGAGCACCGCCAATAGGTAGTAAGGTAGCCATGAACCACCTCCCAAGGAGGATTTCGCAATTCCGTAGCCCGAAACCGAGGTCGCCGAAGCGTGCATCAGTGCCGAGGAGAATGTTCTTACCACGGCAATTGCGATGAAAGCAGAAACCCCTCCCTCCATTAGAGCCCCTCCCTCGTACAGGAGATTCTCGGTGGCGGCAAATCCCAATCCCGCGGCTGCTCCCAACACAAGACCGCTTCTTGGCGTTCCTAGAGCCCGCGTCATGCTCTTTGAGACTCCCAGTGCCTTTGCCGCCTCCTCCACGATAGGGGCCACAACGATGACCATAACGAAGGTGAAGGCCGTAGGATCCAAGGCGAATATATCGTATTCTCGCACGACAGGACTGGAGAGAAGGCCCATGGCGACCATCTCGAGTACAAGGGCGATGATGATGGCGCCAATGGCACCGAAGAGATAGGACAAGATGACAACAGACCAAGGCTCTCTTATCCTCTTTCCAGTGGCCCTGAACCACGCCATGAATGCAATGGTGGGAATGAATGCCACCAATATCAGCAAGGTCACAGTCCACAGTACCTCTAGGTCCATCCATGAACCGATAGGACAACCCCTTTTTAACCCATGGTTCACAATTACGAAAAAGAGAAAAATTCCTCTCGAGGAATCAAAGGTAAAAAATCAAATATCCCTAAGGGAAAGTGGTTTGGGTCGAATCCTTCACAAAGTTTGGCGAAGGTGATTGTTTTCAGTCGACCTCAATGGCGTCGTTGGGACACTCATCGACACAGGTGGCGCAATCGGTGCACTCGTCGGCATCCACCACAGCGATGTCATCTACGGTGATAGCACCGACGGGGCAGGCGTCCTCGCAAGCTCCACAACCGACACACTCATCCTCATTGATCTTGGCAACCATGTTAACACCTTGTCCCGCCGAATTGAATGGCCGTATATAATCGTTTCCGAACGAACACCTATCAGGTTAAATATATTATATCTGCAATTCCACCGTCGATGGAATACGTGGCTGGGGCAATCCTCACACCCGAAGGATTCGTGGAAGGATATGTGGGATTCGAGGACAATCTTATCGTTGAGGTCGAGAGAGGAGAACCTCCAACCCACATAGCCAAGGGGATCGTGACCCCCACGCTCATCAATTCCCATACTCATGTGGCCGATCTACGTGTCCCGGTTGACCTGTCCTTGTCCTTGGAGGAACTAGTAGCCCCTCCAGACGGGCTAAAGCACAGAATGCTTAGCTCAATGAGCAAGGTAGAGTTGCGCGATGTCTTCCGGGAGGCGTCGGAGTTCATGTTCCAAAGGGGCGTTTCCACCTTCGCTGATTTCAGAGAATCGGGCATTGAAGGGTCGCGCCTCCTTTACCAGAGCGATTGCGGAGGGGCTCTCCCAGTGATAATGGGGAGACCTATGGACCTCAAATTCGACAGGGAGGAGATGATTTCCCTGTTATCGGTAGTGAACGGAGTGGGCATTTCAAGCATCTCCGATTGGAACTACTCAGAACTGATGGAGGTCGCGGAACTCACCCATCAAAAGGGAAAGATGTTCGCCCTTCACGCCAGCGAGAGGTTACGCGAGGACATCGACCTGATATTGGACCTTAAGCCGGACTACTTAGTGCATATGACGATGGCCACAGATTCAGACCTGGAGATCTGCTCCGACCATGGATTGCCAGTGGTGGTCTGCCCGCGCTCCAACCTCTTCTATGGAAGGAAGCCTCCTCTCGCAAGGATGCTCGATGCAGGTGTCACCATCGCCCTGGGTACAGACAATGCCATGATCTCCTTGCCAGACATGCTGACGGAGATGGAGTTCGCGGGCAGAATTCTCAGACAACAGGGTTTCAATAGAGTTGACCCAGTTCTTCATATGGCCCTATGCAATGGCCGAAAGATTTTAAACCTGAATGAGACAATAGGTATCCAGCCCGGGTCGCCCTGCGACCTATTGGTAGTTGGACCTAGGAGGGGGGAAGCTGTGACTGATTTCGTACTCCGCTCGGGATCGGCGAATCCACTCCTGGTGATTAAGGGCAAGACAACAAGGAGGGAACCAAGGTGAGCCTGTTCAATAGAATACTGATACCAACTGACGGAAGCGAGTATACGAAAGCAGCCATCGAGAAGGGCATCCACCTAGCAAAGCTAAGTAATGCCAAGGTCACCGCCATATACGTGGTCGACCAGACATCGTTCGTGAACTTCCCGATGGATTCCACCATTGTCAATGTCTACTCCCTCTTGGAGAAAGAAGGTAATGATGCCCTTGAATATGTCAATGAGAGGGGGAAAGAGCTAGGCGTAGAGGTCACCACCAAGATAGAGGAGGGCTCACCCGTGAAGAAGATCGTGGAAGCGTCCAAGAACCACGATCTGATCGTTATGGGCACGCTGGGAAGAACAGGTGTGTCCAAGTTGTTGCTGGGAAGTGTGGCCGAGCGTGTGTTGAGACATGCCTACTGTCCAGTTCTCGTGGTTCGGGCGTCCTCGGAGGAATCTTAAATGGTCCTCATCGAAGAAGTAATGACCACAAACCCCATCGTCGCCCAGATTCCAGGCAGCAGGACCGAGGTCCTCAAGATAATGGTCAAACACAATCTTACCGGCCTGCCTGTAGTCAAGAGGAGTGACGGTTCCCTTGCAGGGATGATAACCAGACAGAACATATTCGAAAAGCCAGATGAAGATCAGCTAGCTCTGATCATGAATAAGAATCCAGAGATCATCACACCCAAGGATACCGTAAATCAGGCGGCGAAGATTTTCCTTGAGGGGCGTGTTAAGCACCTTCCCGTGGTCGAGGGTGATAAGCTCGTGGGAATAATCACCCCCACGAACCTGCTAGAAGTAGTGGAGAAAGTTGGGACTGAAGCGACGGTTGAGAGCGTGATCTCGTCTCCCTGCATACCAATATACCAGGATGCTCCTTTGGCCGTGGCGTTGGTCACTTTCAAGGTGAGCAAAGCCAGTGCACTGCCTGTGTTAGATGACGGAGGACGGCTGGCTGGTATACTTACTGATAGGGACATCTTCAACAAGTCCCACATAAACGGATCGGTCGCCATCTCTGACCTTGGTATCGGGCAGGACGAGGATGATTGGTCCTGGGAGGGTCTCCGAAACGTCATGAAGCTGTGGTACGAGGTCTCCAAAATCGAGATCCCCGGGCTACCAGTGAAGGAAATCATGGTTCCCTGCCCTACGACAGTGTTCAAGAAGACCACCGTCTCGGAGGCAGCCAGGATAATGAGGAAGAACGATTTCGGTCAACTGCCCGTCCGAGATTCGAAAGATAGATTACTCGCTATGATATACGACATTGATGTAGTCTCCATTCTAGCAGAGGAATGAAAATGGTTGATGCTTCGGACGTTCTTTCGCTTTGCAAGCGTAGAGGTTACCTGTGGCCCGCTTACGAGATCTACGGCGGAGTTGCGGGTATGTACGACTACGGCCCTCTAGGCATAGGGCTCAAGAACAACATCATAGAGGTTTGGCGCAACGCCTACACTTTGGGCGAGGGATTCATAGAAATCGATGGACCGACCATCGGACCTGAGATGGTCTTCAAGGCCTCGGGTCACGTTGACGAATTCTCTGATGCCATAGTCTCCTGCAGGGTATGCCAGGAGAGCTATAGAGCCGATCATCTGCTTACTGATTATCATCCAAATCCAGACTCGCTCTCCAAGGAGGAGATGCACTCCTTGATGATGAAGAACGAAGTGAAGTGCCCCGAGTGCGAGGGGGAGCTCACCCCTCCTGAGGAGTTCAATCTCATGTTCAGGACCACCATTGGTCCCGGTACCGGACGAGTGGGCTACCTTCGTCCAGAGACCGCTCAAGGCATCTTCGTGAACTACATTCCCTTCTACCGTTACATGAGAGAGAAGCTTCCATTCGGGGTCATACAGATCGGTAGAGGCTACCGAAACGAGATCTCCCCAAGGCAGGGAATGATCCGCCTCAGGGAGTTCAATATGATGGAGGCAGAGCTGTTCGTTGACCCAGAGGACAAGAATTGGGAAGCCTTTGAAGATGTCAAGGACGAGATGCTCAAACTTGTTCCCCAGGACGGCGAGGAGCTGGAAATGAGCCTAGATGAGGCTGTTAATAAGGGCATCATCGCCCACCAGACCATTGCCTACTTCATGTGGTTCACCTCCGAGTTCCTGAAGATGGTTGGTGTGGATCCAGAAAGGATGCGATTCAGGCAGCATCTCTCCACTGAAATGGCCCATTACGCAGCAGATTGCTGGGATGCTGAGGCCCTTCTCTCCTACGGCTGGACGGAACTGGTGGGCATTGCCGACCGTGGATGCTGGGACCTCTCTCGGCACATTGACTACTCCAAGGCGGACATGTCCGCATTCAAGCGCTTCGATGAGCCCAAGGAGATCGAAAAGGAAATCATCAAACCCAAGTTTGGACTGCTGGGTCCGGAGTTCAAGGCCAAGTCGGCCAAGATCGGCAAGGCACTGGAGGAGATGACCCCTTCCGGAGTGGAGGAGGGCATAACAGTTTCGGTCGATGGAGAGGATATCTTAATCGACCCGAAGTTCTTCGAGGTCACCACGGTGAAAGAGAAGGTCTCGGGGGAGAAGGTAATACCCCATGTGATAGAACCTTCCCACGGCCTGGACAGAATACTCTTCACGGTGATGGAACACGCCTTCACCCAGAAGGATGATGGCTATACCATTCTGAGACTCAAGCCCGAAGTGGCACCAATTAAGGTAGGTGTTTTCCCACTCATGTCAAGGGATGGCTTAGAGGAGAAAGCCATGGAGGTGGACGAAGACCTCCGTTTGAGCGGGGTTCCCACCTACTACGACGACTCGGGGTCCATTGGGCGTAGATATGCGAGAATGGACGAGATAGGGACTCCGTGGTGTATCACCGTAGACTATGAGACCCTTGAGAACGGTACTGTAACCATAAGGGACCGGGACACGGCGGAGCAGGTGAGAATCCATGCAGATGATGTGCCTGTAGTAGTTGGGGCACTAATCTACGGCCTGGAGTTCACCGATATCGGGGAGATGCTCGAGGGCGAGTAAACAATCCCCGACCAGGAGGAAAACGTATTGCGTTCAATCCTTCAAAGGGGACACCCCCTTGAAACGCTTGTGCGATTTATTCAGATTGAATCATATTTCGGTCGGGATCTGCCCGACCGTAGGGAGTGATTGGAATGGGTGTTGAAGAACTGGAAGGTATCAAGAAGAGAGAGATTCTCAGGTCCAAGATCGATTCGAAGAGCCTGAGTGGCATGATGAGCGAGGAGTTCGACACCGTGAATGTGGAAACTCCGCTCTACGATATCCTGGCGAAGATGAAATCCCAGGATCTGCACGAGATCCCCGTACTCGATGGAAATGGAATGGCTGGGATCGTGAGCTTCGGTACCCTTCTTAGAAGGAAGACCGTGGCCGTGACCACAAAGGCACGATCGGTCATGGAGTCCCCACCAGAGGTAGGAACCGACACGCCTCTGACGGAGGTGGCGGAGAATATGGTCTCGACTGGCTACAGGCAGATGCCCGTAGTGAAGGGACACAAGATCGCTGGGATAATATCCAGGACGGATATAATCAAGATCATCCCCCAGATCAAGGACCTCAGAAACCTCGTCGTGGCTGATATCATGACCGAGGATGTCAGGACCATCAAAGAGAATGATGCGGTCAGAGATGCAGTGGAGCTCATGCGCAATCTCGATATTCGAACCCTTCCTGTTGTTGACGATGATGGAAGACTCACGGCAATTGTGGGCGTTAAGGATATCGTCCGCTACAATTGGAGAGAGAAGCAGAAGCAGACGGTCGGGGAGATCACCGGGAATAGTTCGCCGGTGGAGATTAAGGTCGAGTCCCTTTCGGTAAACTCACCCACCACCGTATCACCAGACACCACGCTGGGCGAAGCGGTAAAAATCATGCTCGAAAAGAACATATCCACCCTCCCCGTGATCATGGGAAAGGACATAGTTGGAATCGTGACGAACTATGATATGGTGGAGCTTGTGGCATCATTGAGGGAAAGGGACATGGTCTACGTGCAGATAACTGGCCTAGAGGAAGAAGACCGCAGGGAACTCGAGGTGATGGAGAAAGAGATCCAGGCAGGTTTGGCCAAGATCGCTAAGGTCTCTCGCCCAATGCTATTCACCATGCATGTCTCCAAGTATCACGAGAAAGGCAACTCATCCAAGTACAGTCTCTCTGGAAGGCTGACGACCGAATACAACGTATACGTGGCAAAGGCTGTCGACTGGAACATCACCAGGGCGACCATCCAGCTGATGGAACACCTTGAACGACGGGTCATGGAGAAGAAAGAGGAGCGCCTGCACAGGCGCAAGGGGCGCTAGCCCTCAACAACCTTTTTTAATCTGGGCTCATTTCCCATCCTGCCATGACTCAGTACGATCCTGTTCCCACAGAGAGAAAGTGGCAAAAGCAGTGGAAGGAGTGGGAGCTCTACAAGTTCGACTTCGACTCCGACCGGCCGGTGTACAGCGTTGATAACCCTCCCAGATACACCTCGGGTTCGCTGCACCTTGGACATGCCACAGGCTACTCGCTCATCGATTTCGCTGCCCGTTACCGCCGGCTGAGAGGTTACAACGTGTTCTTTCCCCTATGCTTCGATGTCAACGGCACACCGACCGAAGTCAGGGTGGAGAAGAAGTACGGCATCAACAAGTTATCAGTGGGCAGGCAGGAATACATCAAACTCTGCTCTGAGTACGCCGAGAGCTTCATTGACGAGATGACCTTGCAGTTCGAGATTCTCGGGGAATCCATGGACCCAAGCATCTACTATCAGACCGACGCACCCTACTACCGCCGTATAACCCAGATATCGTTTCTGAGGCTACTGGAGAAGGGGTTGGCCTACAAAGGAACCTACCCAGTGAACTGGTGTCCCCGCTGCATGACCGCCTTGGCAGATGCCGAGGTGGAGTATACTGATAACGTGACCAAGCTCAACTTCATCAAATTCAGGGTCAAGGGAACGGACGATTACGCGGTGATCGCGACCACTAGGCCAGAGCTTATCTGTACCTGTCAAGTCGTGGCGGTCCATCCCGAGGACAGGGCACGGGGCCACCTCATAGGCAAGAAGCTTCTCACTCCCATCTATGAGAAGGAAGTCGATATAATCGCAGATCCCAAGGTCGATCCCGCTTTCGGTTCTGGAGTGGTGATGATCTGCACCATCGGTGACAAGGACGACCTGGAGTGGGTAATGAAGTACAACCTGCCACTGGAGAAGGGGATCGACGAGCAGGGCAGGATGACCGAGGTCGCCGGTAAGTACGAAGGACTTCCAGTCAAAGAGGCTAGGAAGCTCATCATAGAGGACATCGAGTCTGCCGGTCAGCTCATGAAGAAAGAAGAGCTCCAGCAGAACGTGAGCATATGCTGGAGATGCCACGAACCCATCGAGTACCTGCAGGTACCACAGTGGTTCGTGAAGATACTTGACTTCAAAGATGATGTTCTCAATAAAGCGGAAGAAATCGAGTGGTTCCCTGAGTTCATGAAGGTCCGTCTGCAGGACTGGGTTAACTCGCTGGGGTGGGACTGGGTCATCTCCAGACAAAGGTATTTCGCTACTCCCATTCCGCTATGGGAGTGCGCCGAGTGTGGACATGTGGTTCCAGCCCGTGAAGAGGATTGCTACATCGATCCCACTACTGATCCTCCCCCCTTGGAAAAATGCCCAAAATGCGATGGCGAGCTCAAGGGGTGCGAGGACGTATTCGACACCTGGATGGACTCTTCAATATCTCCACTGTTTAACACATTCTGGGAAAGGGATGCGGAGAGGTTCAACTGGCTCTATCCCATGTCACTGAGGCCTCAGTCCCATGACATCATTAGGACCTGGGCATTCTACACGATTCTAAGAGAACACCTCGCGGTAGGGAAGAAGCCCTGGGATCATATCATGATCCACGGGTTCATTATGTCGTCTGATGGCACCCCCATGCACTCATCGCTGGGAAACGTAATCGATCCCATCCCCATTCTGGAAGATTACGGGGCAGACGCACTCCGATATTACGCGAGTACCTGCTCCCTGGGAGAAGACAACGCATTCCGGGAGAAGGATGTCAAGCATGGTAAGAAGCTATTGACCAAGCTCTGGAACATTGGGAGGTTCATTAGCAACTTCGTGAAAGAGAAACCCGAACAGGGGAAGTTGAAGCTTCCGGACATGTGGATCCTTTCAAAATTCAGCAGGCTAGTCGAGTCCGTTACTTCCCACTACGACAACTACAACTTCGACAAAGCCATGAGGGAGCTTGAGGCATTTGCCTGGCATGAGCTGGCCGATCATTACCTGGAAATGGTGAAGTACCGAAATCGCGACCCGGACGATGAAGGTGTGAGGTTCACACTCTACACAACATTCCTTGGAGTGATCAAGATGATGGCCCCAGTTATCCCACATGTCACCGAGGAGATCTATCAGAGCTTCTTCCAGGAGATGGAAGGGGCGAAGAGCGTCCACGTGAGCGGTTGGCCAGAACCCATTCTCATCGACGAGGACGAGGAGGAGCGAGGTGAGTTCCTGAAAGAGGTTATCTCTGCCATCCGCAACTGGAAATCGGAGAGAGGGATGGCACTTAACGAAGAAATCGAACTGGTGGAATTGGTGGGAGAGAAAGCCTCATACCTGCTTGGAGTGGAGAGGGATATCCTTGAGACCATCAGGGCCAAGAGGCTCCAGATCACGAGCGAGATCGAACTGGAGGAGAGGATCACCAACATCAAACCCGTGCTTTCGAAACTGGGTCCAGAATTCAAGCAGGGGGCGAAGGAGATCATCTCCAAAGTTCTGCTATTCGATCCTGAGGAGATAGCCTCATCCATCGAGAAAGGGACCCTCGAGATCGAGCTATCTGATGGCACTCAGGTCAAACTAGAGGGAGAGTACTTCCAGGTGGAGAAAAGCCTTACACTCGGCGGAAAGGAGGTCGAAACTCTCCAGGTAAGAGAAATGCTGATTGCCATCCAGCTTTGAATTATTGAAGAGGATGGGGTCAATCTCTGAATGGCTGAGCCCTGATTTCCTTTCCCTTGAACTTCATCTTTCGGAGGCGCCTTATCATCTTCTCTGCGTAGTCCTTATGCACTTCGACAACGGACTCCTCCGTACCGACCTCAATGTTGCCTATTGCGATGTTGCTTACACCGCCTTCTTCCATGACGAAGTCCCCGATATCCACGAATTTCATCCCGTCCTTGGAGCCGAGGTTGATACGGAACTTAACCATCCCAAAGATGTCCGACATCTCGTCAAAGTCCCACACCCTGCGCACGAGGTCCTTGCCATTCTTCTGCGGAACATCGGTCTCAGAAATGCTGGACCTAGCGAAATCCGTTATGTTCTTTAGAAGATGCCTCTCGTCCCAGGAGACGAAGGTTATTGCCTTTCCCTCATGTCCCGCTCGTCCCGTACGGCCGATGCGGTGAACGTATACCTCTGGGTTCTCAGGAATGTCGTAATTGATCACATGAGTGACATTATCGATGTCCAGGCCTCTCGCCGCAACGTCCGATGCTACGAGAACATTGATCTTGCCGTTCTTGAAGTCCTTTAGGATCTTCTCCCTCTTTGCTTGGGTAAGATCGCCATGAAGGGGCTCCGCGGCATAGCCGTATGATTGAAGTTTCCTCACTAATATGTCGACCATCCTCTTGGTGGAGCAGAACACAATGGCCTTGGGCTTCTCCTTGTCCAGTATTCTGCATAGAGCCCAGATCTTGTTCTTTCTTCCAACACTGATGTAGGCTTGTTCTGTTGAGGGAACAGTGAGTTCGTCCTCACTTACGATAAGAGTCTTAGGATCCTCAATGTAGCTCTTAGCCAGCCTACGGACCTCGGGTGGGATAGTGGCCGAGAATAATGAGGTTCGAACTCCCTTCTTGACATGCTTCAGGATGTACTCTATGTCCTCGATGAAACCCATGTCAAGCATCCTATCCGCCTCGTCCAGGACAACGAATTGTATCTCTCCAAGTCTCAGCGTTCCCCTTCTGATGTGATCGATCAGACGACCAGGGGTTCCAACAATTATCTCCCTTCCTTGTTCTAGAGCCTGGATCTGGACGTTTATGGACTGTCCCCCATAGATTGCCAATGATCTTACCTTTGAATACTTGGCCAGGTTATCTATTTCTTCCGCAACCTGAGTCGCCAACTCCCTTGTTGGAACAATGATTAGAGCCAGAGGCTTCTTCTCAGGCTTGATTAGCTGAATAATTGGTATGCCAAAAGCAGCTGTCTTTCCAGTACCGGTCTGGGCTTGAGCCATGACATCGGTACCCCCAAGCATAAGCGGTATAGTCTCCTCTTGGACCGGTGTGGGTTCCTCGAATCCCATATCTCCAATCGCCTTGAGTATTCTGGGCTCGATCTTGAAATCCTCGAAACGTTTTCCCATGGGCTATCACTTGATTTCCAAGTCTGTATTGTCTTGTTTGTAATAACCTTTATCATAGGACGGGTTATTTACATCTGCGATGACTGGATAGCATGAAACAAAGTTTATAAGAGGTCATGCCATACAGTGAATTCAGTTAAGCGGGCGTAGTGTAGTCTGGTTATCACTTAAGCTTGCCAAGCTTAAAACTCGGGTTCAAATCCCGGCGCCCGCACTCTTTTTGTCCGGGGTTATATTCATTATGGATTTTATCATATAAACAATGTTAACATAGGTACACCCTCAGTGGATGACCGATGTTGCTAGTTAGGTGTATTATTCGCTGCGTCTAAGAAGAGTATGAGAATACCCTTCAGTGGCTTGGTATGCCATTCAACAATGGGGAACGTCCGGCATGAAAAAAAGGAAAATGCATATCTTGTCATGCGTTTGGAGTCCTTTATTGGTGGCCCAATTCGTAATCGTATTTTTTCTTGGGATATTCAATGAGGCTGAACTCGATCTAGTGATGTACGTCGGGTGGGTGATCTGGGTGATTTCCTTGATCCTTGGGTGGCTACCAATATTCATTTTGAAGAGAAGGGGTGGTGTTCCAACGGGGAAAGGATATGTCCATACGACAAGACTTGTTGACAGTGGACTTTATTCGATCGTTCGCCATCCTCAGTATACGGCGGGAATATTGCTTAGCATTTCACTGATTCTGATTTCGCAAAGCTGGTTAATTTTGGCAATTGGTGTTTTGGTGATTTTATTGCTGTATATAGATATTTTAATGACAGATAAGCACGAGCTCGAGAAATTCGGAGAAGAGTACAAGCTCTATATGAAAAGGGTTCCAAGAACGAATTTCATACTGGGGATTATTAGATTATTAAGACGAGGAAGTAACGAAGGGAAATGATAGACATTGGCTTGTATTAGTTCTCATAACTCACCTATCATCCATTTGGATCAAACCATCGATGGAGGCGGGAATCGGCCCCTCACCATCTACAAGCATACTCCCCCTGAATTTCAATATCACTCTAGCAATGATATTTTCAAATTCTTCAAGGTGAAGAATGTCTATTTGAAGATGATTCTTATTAACGGATTTCACGGAGTGAAACCTGATGATTCAATAACATTGGGTTGCTCGAACTACAGGTGTTGAAGATTGAAAAAGGAATTTGTCTCGAAGAATCGAAACCAGAGGAGAGTTGAGATTTGTAATTATTTAGGGGCTCCTCTACCTGTCGGATTGAGAAACAAAAAAAAATCAATAAAAGAATGATAAGAAAAATTGAAAAAACTACTGATATGGAGTGTAACTCTCAGTATCGGTTGCGCTTAGGTGGGCGGTGCTTCTGGTAGCAGTCGCGGCAGTAGACCGGTCGGCCCTCAGTGGGCTTGAACGGTACTTCGCACTCTTGCCCACAATCTGAGCAAGTTGTCTTGTGCATCTGTCTGGGTGCCCTGTCGTTGTACATTCTTTCTCACCTCCTTCAATTCTACCTAAATACGGATTATTCCTCTAGCTTGCCTGACTTCCTGGTGAAGGAGCTAGGACACCAGCGAATCTCCTATCTAGTTAATTCCAGTCAGACCTTATTACTATTTTAATCTATTGGAAGTAATGATACCTTACAAACTCTGATGATCAATAGGTAATGGTCAATAGATTGAAACAATCAAGTGCGAAAATTACTCTTGAGATTCATACGAAAATTGGCATTGTTTTATTGCATTTTCATATGAAGTCGTGAAGTGCATTACTCAAAAGAAGAGAAAGAATTAGTATGATTGAGTATCATTGTTTCTCGGGGTAATTTTATGACTTCTGGAAAGATTACCGACGAGGAAGCGAGATCAATAGGGGAGAAACTGGGAATCAAGTGGGACAAATTCGATGTCGATCAATTCAAGAGAGGGATGGAAGTGGAACTTGAACATGGTATCAGGGATCCCTCAACAAATGTTACCAATAATGATCTGCTAATGACTGGAAAGATCGCCTTGGCTCATCTCAACGAATTTCCGGACTACTATGATCGACTTGAGAAGATGGAAAAGGAAGCCGATGAGTTTTGGGGCAAGGACTGAATTGAACACCTCCCTATTTTCCATTTATTCGATCAATTGAAATAATAATTAATTTCAATTCTCAAGTGTCTGACCTATTGATGTTCTCTGAATGATTTGATCATTTGCCTAAAGCCTTATAAGCAGCAGGCAACTAGATTATTCATTAGTCCAATCAATTGGAAAGATTGGAAAGAATTGGAGGAATTATAATATGGAAGGGAACGAAATGCTCGAGGACGAGAGAAGGCGCCCTCCGAGCTGGATGTATCGAGAAGAAAGCCCTCCATCTGAAGATTCCTACTTCGAGAATATGGCAAGGGTGATATTTCTCGCAGGATTCTCATGGAAGGTTATCAATGATAGATGGCCCGAGTTCAGGAAGGCTTTCAATAATTTCTCGTTGAAGAAGATCGCATTGTTCGGACCCGATGATGAGAAGAGACTGCTCTCCAATCCCAAAATCATTAGGAATAAAGCCAAGATAGAGGCAACCATAGAAAATGCGAGAAGAATCATAGAGATTCAGAGAGAATATGGTTCTTTTAAGAATTATATCAATTCCCTGGATAAGAGAGATAATTACTCTGAAGCCATCAAGGATATTAGTAAGAGATTCATAAGAATGGGTCCATCTTCTTCCCGAATATTTCTCTACAGTATCGGTGAGGACATACATCGTCCCCAGGAGATGTCAAGGGATTGATCTGAATCAGTTGAGTAGATTTTTGAAACCGACCATCAACCGCATTCTTGGCTTCCAGGTATCTTTGATAGGTCAACATTTCTTCCTAGTAATTGAAGTGGGAAAGTATCTAGCATGAAGCTATCGCCACATTTAGGATAAATGATCGAAATATGTGGTTAATACTGATTGCTTGAAGTATCTCTGGATACAACCCATCATATGCAAGTCTCTAGGAAGGCCTTCTTCATTCAAAGAATGACTTCAAAATGGAGTCGCCGGAACAAAATACACTGAAAATTCCCTGTCTCCAGAGACCTCCAAGGCATTCTCCTCAACCTCGGCCAGGGTCGTTCCGGTCGCTATTATCTCGCAATCGATGACCGCTATCCACTCCTTGGAGTGCTCTTCCATAAGGACGAGTAGATTCTCCTTGAACCATTCATCGTTCCTCAGGTCCTCTTCGGATTCTACCACATCATCTTCCCATTCTGTCATGTTCACCCTACTCTCAGTAATTATTGCCTCCCAAAATATTTGAATATATAGCTATCTGGATGCCTACCCGACACGATTTTCCTATCGATCATCGTAAATTTTCTTTCAATATTGAATTCAGATTTCCTAAATAGCGTATTGACCATACTCTTGTGTCAGGGGCCTTAATGACTGCTGAAAAGAAGCACCGAGTGCCATCGGACAACGTTGAGTGGGGAGATAAGGCCAGAGATCACTGGCGGATCCTTCTCTCCGAGAACATCCATATCGTAATGGGAGAAGACGCACTCGAGGATCTCGTCCCGAATTTCGATCCTGACGAAGAGTATTCCGAGGAAGAGAATATCGAATGGACAGCGGAAGCAATGGAAAGGCTGGATGAATGCTTGGAGGAAGTTGATAGAATAGAAATACTAACGAGATGCGCGCATCAGATCCCTGATGAATTCCTTGACGATCTCCGTAGAGTGTGGAAGGAGACGGAGAGTGTTGATGACCTCCACCGTTACTGGCAACGGCGTTTTCTTGACAATCTCGAAAAATGGGCTGGTGATATTCCCAACGAGTGGAAAGAGGTCATCATCGAGAACTACTGGGGAGAGGCAGGTCGAAAAGAGGACAACGTGGTAGTTGCGACTAAGATCCCTTCCAATATGAAGGGTTACTTTGAATCAGATGATCCCAGGGAGAAAAGGTACCACTACTGTCACTGCCCAAGGATACGATCGGTTGTCTTGAGCGATGAAAATGAAATATCCCCCACTTACTGCTACTGCGGAGGGGGATTCTACAAGTCCAACTGGGAGCGAGTCATTGGAAGACCCGTTAGGGTTGAGCTCATGGAATCGGTCCTCAGAGGGGATGACGTGTGTAAATTCCGAATAATCCTACCTGAGGGCCTCTGATTCTTCTTCGATGGAAAGAATGAGGGGATTTTCATTGAAGATGGATTTTCTAACATGGACAAGTTAGATTCGTCATGTTCCTTATGAAAGATGGTCAATTTCAAGATGGGAAAGAGCTTTAGATAGGTCCACTCCATTAGAAAGGGCTCCAGGGGCCAATGATTACTTGACGAGACCATCCTCGTTGCCCATTAGATATCCGCCAAAGGCCGCTGCCCAAAGCATGACCGGATAGAAGATCATTCGCTCCATGCCGCCCACGCCGATTCCAAGATAGACACCGGCTCCCTGCAGTATCAGTGCGATAATGCTGATAGTCCCGAGGGCAAACGAAAGCAGGGCGAAAGGGCCCTTCACTATCTTGAATGTGAATATGGCAGATAGCCCTCCAAAGAAGAACGCAAGGAACGCCATTAAGACATGGATTGCCCCCAGGTCCTCATGGAATAGGCCTACACCCGCCGCTCCGATGCCAGCTATAGCCAGTAGAATCGCGTTCAACCGCTTTCCAAATAAGGTGTCAACTAGATAAGCGGAGTAAAGGGCCAAAAGGCCAAAGATGAACACGGAGATGTTGAATATCCAGTAAGCTGGTGAGGGACCCACTCCCAGGTCGCTAATATAATTCTCGGAGATGCTGTAACCAGGGTAAGTCGCTTCCGCCAGCATCAAACAAATGATGAGTTGAGTGCTCGCTATGAACATCATCAATCCAGGACTGCGATACCATCGCATGTATCCGTCAAGACCGGTCCTGCATAAAGGCTCTCCCTTTCCATTGTCAATTATTGTATAGCTCTGTCGCTTCGTGGCTGCAACAGGTTAATATACATCAGTGGCAGAGTTGAACAGCGGTATGGAGGGGGAGTTCGGAGATCGTGTATTCACAAACAGCATAGACCTGATCAACGAGGCTTTGACTTGGTCGCTGATCTTGTTCATTGGGATACTTGTAGGATTGCTACTCTTCTGGACAATGGAACCTGGTTGGATGTGCCTGGCATTCGCGTTACTTCTTACCTCTGCAATATCGATAATACTATGGTTGGAATGGTTCCCTGAACGACCGTCCCACATATGTCTGAGCAGGAGATCGATCGATATCTATTTCCGATCGGGTAAGCGGGGCCAGATATCCTGGGATGAAGTGTAGAAGGTCAGTATGATCGTGGTAGAAGATCCAGGAGTTCTGCTTGATCCCGTTCTTGTAGCTTTCATCAGGATAAGGCCCTTGACGAAAAGAGCCAGGTTGTATTTGAAGGATGGAAAGAGGTGCGAAGTGACAGCACAGATCGGGGAAGCGATTCAAATGACATATTGTTCGTTGAGGGGTCGATGGGCTTTATGAGTAGAATCCTTCCCGTTTTCTCGTGCTAACGGAAGATATCATCGAAATGAATTTTCCTGAAGGAATTCAAGGATCTGCATATTGAGCAATTCGGGCTTCTCTACAGGAAGCATGTGGGTCGTGCCTGGAACGATGCTCAACTCTCCCTCGGGAACATTAAAGAAATAATCCACGAGGTGGTCCAGCTTGATGATGTCTTTGTCAGCGGCGATGATGAGGGTGGGTACCTTCAATTTCTTGAGATCCTCCTTGGCATAATCTGGATGTGTAGTTGCCTGTGCTTTGACCTTCTCGAAGAACTCAGGGAAATGGTCAGCACCATCAGGTGAGTTGCGCCTGTAGATCTCGATCATGACCTTTCCCAATGACTTGGGAGTCGAACTATCAAACCATCTTAGGAAGTGTTCGTGGTACCCTTTCCTATGGAATGTCCCGCTGATAGGGATAAAACTCGAAAATAGTCCCGGATCCTCCATGGCCATCATCAGACCCACGATTGCGCCAGCGCTCCACCCTAAGAGATGGGCCCGTTCTATCCCAAGCTCGTGAATTAGGGAGAACATATCCTTGGCGCCTTGTGCGTAGCTATAGGGCCCAGGAGTGTCCGCACTTCGACCATGTCCTCTTCTCTCAGGGATGATTATTCTGTATCGGGCACAGAAGTCCCCAGCCTGATTGAGAAAGGACTCCACAGAGGACCATGCGCCGTGGAGAAGTATCAATGGTTCGCCGTCTCCATGTTCTTCGTAATAGATATTGGCCCCATTGATCTCCGCGAAGTCACCCCCTTTTCCAAGAGTGCTGCCATCAGGCAGCTGCATGAGATTGCCAGCCTTCTTCATTTTCCCTCCAAAGAGTCATTTGCGGTAATTTTCTTCCTAATGGATAGAATGGAAACTGGTACTAGTTCAAATTCACCATGGATTGTTGCACTGAAAAGAAAAATTGAAGAGAAAGGGGTTTGGAACCCCGTTCAACCGGGATCAGTATCTTAGGGTCTTTCGGGCACTGTCATCGGTGCACCTTTGGCGCAACTCTTTCATGGTCTTCTTCCAATACTTGGAATGCTTATCCACGATCATCCCGCCCTCAAAATCAAACAGGATGTCGCCATCGGAGTCCGTTCCAGGTCTGTGAGGCACATGGTTGGTTCTATGACCCTTTCTTCCCATGGTAATCCCGGGAATATATTGTAATTTAAAGAAGATAAATCTATGTATACCCTTTACTTATAAGATAATATTCGCATTAATTACGATAAATATAAATTATATCGTTACAATTTTACTATTACTCGTAATATTGATAGGGAAATGCACATTGCTTAAATTCGAATGCGTAGGAAATCGGAATCAATTATAAGGAACCAGTCAATCACCCTGCGAATGGAAGAAGGCGAAACCGCGGAATGCAACTACAATATCAGGGCGATAATTGCCATCAGTTTCTTCGCCCATCTCTTGGTGCATACCTATATGGTCATTTTCCCTGTCCTGATTCCGTTCGTGGTAGAGGAGTTCGGCGTGGACTACCTTGTAGTAGGCGCGATATACACCGTCTCCAACATCGCCTTCGGATTTGGGGCCATAGGAGCCGGGTTCCTTGCTGACAAGATAGGATCTAAGAAACTCATCGTTGCCTGTGCTTTGGGAATGGGCTTCTCTTCCCTGCTGGTAGGAATGACATCTAGTCTTGAAGGTCTCGTCGTTACGCTTTTCTTGCTTGGGCTGTCAGCAAGCCTGTATCATCCAGCGAGCTTCAGTCTCATCTCCAAAGCTACCGCAGCGAGGGGCAAGGCTTTCGGCGTCCATGGTGTTGGTGGGAGCATTGGCCTCGCAATTGCGCCGCTAATCGGGGTTCCTATTGCACTTGAATGGGGCTGGAGAGCTTCATTCATCGTCATTGCCATACCGGGGATAATCCTGGGACTCGTGACGGTTGCCACCAAGTTGGGCGAGGAGATAACCAGGATAAAGAGATCCTTACCAGCATTCCGCACCCTGTTCACCCGTGCCTTCATAATAACACTCGGCATTTACGCATGTTACGGCCTCTGCTTCCAGGGAGTGGTGGGTTTCCTTCCAGCATTTCTTACGGAGGTTGGGGGGATAGTTCTTGGTGGAATACTTGCCAGCACGATCACGTTGGCGATGGGGGCTCCCGGTCAGCTCGTGGGGGGTATGCTTACAGACAGGAGTGGTACGATCAAGTTCCTAAGTATGGTTTTCGCGCTGCTGGGAATTGTCTTGGTCATCATGGCGATTGTGCCAGGAGCGCTTGCAGTCTTGATAGGATTTGCCGCTGGTTTCCTGATATTCTCTTCCCAACCCGGAACCGGAACCCTGCTTGCCGAACAGTCCTCCGCTCAGGTGAGAGGTTTCGCCTATGGTCTAGCCTTCATGGCGAACTTTGGAGTAGGCGCCTTCGGGACGTCCCTTGCAGGATTCATTGCTGATGAGACAGGCAACCTCTCATACATCTTTCCCGCAATGGCCTGCTTCATGGGATTGGCACTCATCCTTCTGGTCATACTGAGATGGAAGGGTGTAGTGTCTTCCGATCAGTCATAGACTTGGAAAGAAGAATATCGTTTGAATCAGCAAAATTATATTTCTCATGATAATATGTAATCTTGGAAGGTGGGGAAATTGAGTTACTGCCCTTATTGCGGTGCATATGTAGAGAGCAACTGGGCTTATTGTCAGAAATGCGGTCAGTATCTAAGGGGATTGCTTGAAGTATCACAGACGCCAGTCTATATTGGAAGAAAAAAGGATCCGATGATCGCCCTGCTTCTCGCACTCGTACCGGGTCTCTTTGGAATATGGGGTATCGGTCACTTTTACGTAGGGGAATTCGGTAAAGGCATCCTGCTTCTTGGACTGGGGATATTCCTTGCCTTCATCATGATCCTCAGCATCATCTGCGGTTTGGTCATTCTTATCATCGGTTTCTTCATCTGGCTCTGGCAAGGATACGATGCCTACAGCATAGCCAAGGATACGCAGATTTCATATCATTATTATTGATTTAGAAAGATCTCCGAACGGTTTTGATTAGAGCAATTGTCGAATTTCATCGATTCCTGACAATAGGAAGGAGAATTCGTTATTTCGCTATGCAGATTCTGCTGTCGTTTCAAAAGTATTAAACTGCCTAAACTGCTGAATGGTTCTTGACGAGTCCGATACTGAACTCAGGCTCGGAATCTGCGGAACGCGAGGGATGGAATTGGCAGACAGTGAGTTGCTCATCAGGATCACGGAACTGAGCGGAGAGAACCTCAGGTCGTGCTATCAGTGCGGGAAGTGCTCGGCCTCCTGCCCAATGACTGACTTCATGGACCTATTCCCACGAGATGTTATCAAACAGATTCTAGAAGGGAAGGAGCAGGTTCTCTTAAGTGAGACACCATGGGTTTGCGCATCTTGCTTCTCGTGCACGGTAAGATGTCCCAACGAGATCGATATCGCCGGGGTGATGGAGGCCGTGAGGCAGATCAGGCTGAGGGAGAAGTACGACAGGTTCCATCCTTCAAGAATTCCCTTGGATGAACTCGAAGGGTTGCCACAGATCGCCCTTATCGGATGCTTCAGGAAGATGACTGGATGAAGAGTATCACCTACTTTCCGGGTTGCACCCACCATACAAACGGGCGCAATATGGAATCCAGCGGAAAGGCCGTTCTGGAAACCCTCGGTTACCAACTTGAGGAAATGCCAGAATGGATATGCTGCGGAACGGTCTTTGGATTGAGCGAAGATGATCTGTTCCATCAAGTGGCCCCCATCAGGAACCTGGCACGCGTGGAGAATGCGGGTGATGACAAGCTCGTAACCATGTGCGCCATGTGCTACAACACCCTTGGGAGGGCTAATCTCCTTGTGAGAAAGGATAAGGTGGCCCTCGAAGCGTTGAACAGGTTCATGGATGACGAGCCGGATTACCACGGAGTGGTTGACGTGTTCCACCTCAGCCAGTTCCTGAGGGACGAGGTGGGATTTGAGAAGATATCCAGCAAAGTCAGGCGACCATTGAAAGGGCTCAAGGTGATGCCTTATTATGGGTGCCTCTTGCTCCGCCCGGAGGAGGTCTCCATCGACAGCATGGAGGACCCCACGATCATCTGTGATATCCTAGAAGCGGTGGGCGTCCAATCTATCAAGGGCTCATATATCTCGCAGTGCTGCGGATCGTACCACACCGTTGACAAGAAGGAGGCCGTGGCCCGCAGGGCGTTCGAGATCATATCATCTGCAAGGAAAAAGGGGGCAGAAATGATCGCTCTTGCTTGTCCTCTTTGCGAGTTCAATCTTGACGATAGACAGCGTCTTCTGAGTGACAACGGAATGCCTGTCCTGTACTTCACAGAGCTGCTAGCCTTAGCCTTTGGACTGGAGGACAGCTGCGATTTTGACGAACATTACGTTGATCCACGTCCCCTTCTGAGGGAGAAGGGGTTGTTGGGGGGATCCAATGGGCAAGAATAAGATCAGCGTCTACATCATGGGAAAGGAGCATCGGGTGCCTGAAGGTTTGACCATCATGAAGGCACTGGAGTACGCAGGATACCGATTGATAAGGGGGTGCGGCTGTAGAGCGGGGTTCTGCGGAGCCTGTGCCACGATCTACCGGAAGAAAGGTGATTACAAACTGTACACCGCGCTGGCCTGCCAGACCACGGCGGAGAACGGCATGTATCTCACCCAGCTTCCGTTCATTCCGGCCAACAAGTCCGAGTATGATCTCGAGAAGATCCGGGCTGGGCCCAACACAATACTGTCAATCTATCCCGAGGTGGCAAGATGCGTTGCATGCAACACCTGCACCAAGGCTTGTCCCCAGGACATTCAAGTTATGGATTACATTCAGGCGGTCAAAAGGGGCGATATCACCAGGGCCGCGGATCTCTCGTTCAACTGCCTCCAGTGTGGACTGTGTACCGCCCGATGCCCTGCCGAGATAAAGCAATACCATGTTGCTCAATTGGCTCGAAGGCTTCACGGTAGATACCTGGCAATAAAATCAGAGCCACTCTCGAAAAGGATCAGTGAGCTAGAAGAAGGGTGCTTTGAGAACGAGATAGACGAGATGATCGAACTGAAACCCGAGGATCTCAGGAAGAGGTACTTCGAAAGGGAGATCAAGGTCTCGGAGTGATGGACATGAAATTCATTGACGGCTACCCAGAATATATGAGACAATCGATAAAGAAGGTCGAGGCCACCCGTGAGAAGAGGATCTCGTTGGATATGGAGCCCATGTCTGCCGAGGAACGGGAGGAGGTTCTCTCAACATATCACCCCGACTATGTGAAAGGGGGAAAACGTTCTCTGAAGGTGGGGGCAAGTAAAGGTGAGATGGTCCATCATGAGACCGCCAATATTCTCGAGGCGAGGCCGCAGGTGAATCCCGATGAAATCGATCTCGGCTGCATCAACCGTGATGTCGACATCCTCATTATAGGGGGCGGGGGAGCTGGAACCGTCGCTGCACTTCACGCGGTCTACGAAGGAATTCTTCCAGAGGATATACTCATAACCACCAAGCTGAGGCATGGAGATGCCAACAGCATGATGGCCCAGGGGGGCATTCAAGCGGCGGACGGTCTGGATGACGATCCCTCCATCCATTTCCTCGATGCGATAGGTGGAGGACACTTCGCCAACAAACCAGACCTGGTCAAGGCGCTGGTAATGGACGCCCCGAGGATCATCGATTGGCATCAAAGGCTAGGTGTCATGTACGAAAGGGAGGATGATGGCCATTTCGTAGAGAGGCCGGGTGGAGGTACGAGTAGACCTCGGCTCCACAGCGCAAAGGATTACACTGGCATGGAAATAATGAGGGTCATTCGGGACGAGGCCCGCAATCTTGGACTTGAGGTTGAGGAGTTCTCCCCAGCGGTCGAACTGCTCACCGACGGCGATACAGTAACCGGAGCGATACTCATGGATCTTGAAACCCGTGAGTACAGCATAATAAGGGCCAAATCGGTCATACTGACTACCGGCGGTTTCGGGAGACTTCATATTCAGGGATATCCCACTACCAATCATTACGGGGCAACAGCGGACGGTCTGGTTCTCGCCTACCATGTCGGAGCCAGGATCACAGACATGGACAGCGCGCAGTACCATCCAACGGGAGCAGCTTACCCAGAACCCATATTGGGTCAGCTCATCACCGAGAAGGTCAGGGGGATGGGCGCGATGCCCGTCAACATTGACGGAGAGGCTTTTGTCTACCCGCTGGAGCCAAGGGATGTGGAAAGCGCCTCGTTCATTAGGGAGTGTAAGACCAGGGGAAAAGGCATTGAGACACCAACAGGAATGCTCGGGGTGTGGCTTGATAGCCCAATGATCGAGGAGATTCACGGTCCCGGGACAATAAAGAAGGAGCTCATCGCCATGTGGCGTATGGAGCATCAGTTCGGGATCGACATGTCTCAGGACCCCATACTGGTATACCCCACCCTGCACTACCAGAACGGAGGGGTGGAGATCGATGTTGACGGCTGGACCGGTGTGCCCGGCCTGTACGCAGGAGGCGAAGTGGCTGGAGGCGTTCACGGAAAGAATAGACTCATGGGTAACAGTTTGCTGGATTACAATGTGTTCGGTAGAAGGTCGGGTATTTCCGCCGCTAGGCATGCGAAGAAAGCATCACCTGGGAAGATCACCTTCGACCATGTGATCAGATTCAATTCACTGCTTGACGAGGCCGGGATCGATACCGAGAGGAGATCTCCAATGTTGCTTCCCGATTACAGGGGAGAGAGGGCTATCGCGAGGGCCCTCAATATCTCTATCTGAGGGGGCGTCAGAACGGGCGATAGAATCGGAGTCTTCATCTGTCACTGCGGCAACAACATCGCTGGTGAGGTGGACATTGATGCCCTTAGCAATGATGTTGCCCGGTGGGAGGACGTCTACGTGGACGACGAGCTCTTCCTGTGCTCCGAAAGTGGTCAGGAAAAGATAAGGAGATCCATTGACGAGCAGGGGCTGGATAAGGTCGTGATAGCCGCTTGTAGCCCGGGTCACCATTACCATGTCTTCCGGGACTGCATAGGGGAAAGGATCAATCCCTTCCTGTGGGAGTTCGTCAACATCAGGGAGCAGTGCAGCTGGGTACACAAGGGGAAAGAGGCCACCGAAAAGGCACTGGCACTCATCAAGGGCGGTGTCGAGAAGACCAGGCTCCTCGATCCCATTGGGACGGTCAAGGTTCCGGTGAGTAAGGACATCTTAGTAGTGGGAGGAGGTATCGCAGGAATCCAAGCCGCTATCGAGTTGGATTCCAAAGAACATAGAGTGTACCTGATAGAGAAGGAACCAAGCATCGGGGGGAACATGGTCAAGCTGGACAAGACCTTTCCCACCGAGGACTGCTCAATGTGCACCATCTCCCCAAAGCTGAGCGATGTCGCAAGGAGAAAGAATGTCGAACTTCTCACCTACTCCGAGGTGGAAGAGGTCTCAGGGAGACCAGGTGAATATCACGTCAAAATAAGAAGGAAACCCAGATTCGTGGACGAAAAGAGGTGTACGGGCTGCGGTGCATGCGATCAGACCTCATATGAGAAGCTCGTCGTCCCTAATGGAATAGAGATAGTGGACAGGCTATCGATCGACCGGGAGTTGTGCACCAACTGCGGGGCTTGTGCCAAGATATGCGCGAAAGCTGGACATGAGGCGATGAAAAAGGGGGAGGATCTTCCATCCTATGATAGCAGCCATTGCGTGGGTTGCTTCAAATGCGTGGAGAAATGCCCCAAGGACGCTATCACCATCATTAATGCCTGCCCGGTGAGGGTCAGCTCGGAGTTTGACCACGGCATCGGTTCCAGGGCAGCAATATATGTCCCATTCGCTCAAGCCCTCCCAGCCACCAGGACCAGGGATCCAGTCAATTGCCTCAGACTAAATGGCACCATGCCCGACTGCGTGGGGTGCGAGACCATCTGCCCGGCTGACGCCATAGTCCACGAGGACGAGGAGTCCTTCGTGGAGGTCACGGTTGGAGCTATAATTGTGGCAACGGGATACGAGCTCAAGGACATGTCGGGAACGGAGTACAATCTCGCCCATCCTGATGTCATAACAGGGCTGCAGCTTGAGCGCCTTCTGAACGCTTCCGGTCCGACTGGGGGAGAGCTCAGGAGACCGAGCAACGGACTGCTGCCGACGACGGTGACCTTCATACAGTGCGTTGGAAGCCGGGACCTGAGGTACAATCCCTACTGCTCTAAGATTTGCTGTATGTACGCCATTAAGCAGGCCCGTCTCATCAAGCAGAGATGGCCTCAGGTCGATGTGAACATATGCTACATGGATCTCAGGGCAGCGGGAAGGTGGTACGAGGAGTACTACAAGACGGTCAGAGAGATGGGCGTCACTTTCATACGCGGGAACGCGGCCGACGTCCTTGACAATGAGGAGAACAACATAGTCAGGGTGGAGGATACCCTCGACCTTGAAAGAAAGATCCAGCTGATCGAATCCGATCTGGTTGTGCTGAGCGTGTCCATGAATCCTTCGAAAGGGACATTGGACATCGCCAAGATCCTAGGTGCCAAGATGGGAGAGGACTCGTTCCTCAATCCGTTGCACCCCAAGATCGAGCCGGTAGACACCGTGCTTGACGGCATCTTCATAGCGGGGACATGCTCCGGTCCCAAGCCCATCCAGGAGTCCATTGCGGAAGCGAACGCCGTGGCCAGCAGGGCAAGCACATTCCTGCACAATGACGAGATGGAGGTGGACCTGACCACAGCCTGCATAGATCCTTTGGTGTGCATTGGCTGCGAAGTCTGCAAAGAAGGCTGCAACTACTCCGCTGTCATGAAAGAAGAGGATAAGTTCACTGTTGGTGAGATAAGCTGTAAATCATGTGGTAAATGCGTTTCCTCTTGCCCCAGCGGTGCCCTCCAGCTGAGGGGTTTGACCGATGACCAGATCGAGGCTCAGATCAAGGGAATTCTTGAACAGGCTCCAGGTTCCATCGTGGCGCTCTGCTGTCAGCACTGCAGCTACAACGCAGCCGATCTCGCTGGGCTGGCTAAGCGCAAGTACACTTCCAAGGTGAAGATCATCAGGACACCTTGCACTGGCAGGATCTCCATGAATCATATTCTCACTGCCTTTGTCAACGGCGCTTCAGGGGTGATGGTGGCAGGCTGCATGGAGGATGACTGTCATTACGTGGACGGTAACTACGCGGCAAAGGAGAAGGTCAAGAAGATCAGGGAGATGCTTGAGCTGATGGGCATCAGCGGTGAGAGGGTGGAGATGTTCAATATGTCTTCCTCGATGGGAGGAAGGTGGATCGAGTGTGTCAACGAGATGGAGGGGAGATGCCAATGAAGAAGCGCATCGGCAACCAGGAGGCTGATTGTACCTCGTGCCGACTATGCGAATCGAAATGCCCCACCGAGATCAAGCTCGATCGCTTGGTCAGGCTCAATAGATACATCGAGAAAAAGAGGGGTAGTCATGGATCAATGTTCCTGACAATGGGGCTTCTCTCCAGCGACTCATCTTGGGAATACGATGAGGGTGAGACATCTGAAGAATCAGACATAGTCTACTTCCCCGGCTGCACGCCGTTGTACGATGTTGCGTTCAAGACGGTGGAGGAACAGCCCTACGGCAACTACTCTGCCATGGGAAGGGAGAGGAAGTACTCCCAGATCGGCCTTGCCGGTTTGAAGCTCCTGAACAAGATTGAGATCAGACCCAGAATGGTGACAGTCTGCTGTGGCCATGACCAGTACTACGCCGGTATGCTGGATGAGGTGGATGTCCAATCTTCCAGATTGAAGGAAGCAATTGGCAATGCAAAGATGATAGTCACACCATGCGCGGAATGCAGACACATGCTTGTCGATGTGCATGGCCTCCCTGCAGTCCATATTTCAGAGTTACTGGCCGAGAGAGCTGATGACCTTCAACTCAAGAGAACAGGGTTGAAGGTCATGTACCACGATCCCTGTCGTCTGGGAAGGGTCTCCGGAATATATGATGATCCAAGGGATCTGATTTCCCTGGCGGCCGATCTCTCGGAGTTCAGCAGAAACCGGGAGGAAGCGGTGTGTTGCGGAGTCTCCAGTTGGATCAACTGCAATCGTGTCTCAAAGGAGCAGCGTGAGCGCAAGATAAAGGAATTTGAGGATTCCGGTGCAGATTATCTGGTTGTCTCCTGCCCGAAGTGCGCCATGCACCTCGACTGCCTCTACTTCGAGGAAGGCGAGGAAGGAAGGGAGAGGGATGACCCCAACATCATCGATTTCTCGGAGCTGTTGGCAATCTCCGCCGGGATCCACTCCATCGAGGAGATGGGAGAAGGTCATTTTCGAACAAGGAACAAACCAGAAGGGCCAATTGTGCTCGAGAAGGTCAACAAAGACCCGATCGACCACATCGACGACGAATTGACAAGCGATCTATTCAACTGTTCCACCTGTTTCCAGTGCGTGGAGGTCTGCGAGACCGGTCACCTCACCCCACATCTTATGGAAGAGCTCAGATCATTCTTCATCTCGAAGGAGATGAATCCAGAGAAACACAGGAAAATGCTATCCAGTATTGATTCCACTGGCAACCCTTTCGGTGAAGAGGAAGGGTACTCTCAGGTCAAGGACGATGCGGAGTTCATCTACTTCCCTGGCTGCACCGGAGTCTACCGAATGAAGGGGATATTCGACGGTACAAAGAAGATTCTTGAGGAGATGGGAGTGAGTTATTCCATACCGGAAGGGTTGATTTGTTGTGGCTCACCACTCATGAGGGTGGGATACGACGCCGAGGAAGTGAGGACCAGGAATACCGAATTGCTGGATCGGAAGGTGCTGGTATCATGCGCAGGTTGCTACGCTGCTCTCGCCAACGACTACGAAGGGGTGGAAGTTGAGCACATTATCGAACTCCTTGCTAGAAAGGCGAAAGAGATGGCCCTCAAGCCTCTGAATATGAAGGTTGCCTATCACGATCCATGCCATCTGGGAAGAGAGTTCGGCATCTACGATGAGCCTCGAGAGGTTATCAAAGCGATTCCCGGAGTGGAGCTCATCGAATTCTCCGAGAACAGGGAGAACAGCAGATGCTGTGGAGGCGGAGGCGGACTAAGATCTTGGAATCCCGAGAAGGCCGCTGAGCTCGCCAGAGTAAGGATGAGTGAAGCGGAGGAGCAGGGCGTGGATGCAGTGGTCTCCGCCTGTCCGTTCTGCAAGCTCAATCTTCAGGCGGTGACGGATATCGAGGTTCTGGACATCACCGAGCTTCTGGTCAGGTCTCTTCAATCGGAGTAATGAGTGGAATCGCATTCCATGTCGAAACTCCCGCTCTTGCGGAGAACTCCCAATAAGAAATCAAGCTTCTCGCTGTCGGCGGCGTAGATGAACCCTTTGATGGGCTCCTGGGTCTGGGATTTGACCTTCACGATCTGAATGACGCCGCCCTCGCTGTTAGCGTCCTTGATGAGCCTGACCTTGAGTGCCATACCATCACCTCGGCAGGACCATTACACTGGCCCCTCCTCTCTTGAGCGCGTCCAGGAAGAACTCCTTCTCGTTCTGATTGTCATATTCTATCATTCCCAAGCGGACCATGCATGTGATGGTCTTCCTCTCGAGGATCTCCATCACACCTGGAGATCCCTCGTCCTTCTCAATGAAGCGCACCATTAGGAACATGTGGATTCCCATCGAGCTTAATGCGGATTGCAATGATAATGTTAACTATGGTGAGTGGACGGGTGGGCGATAAATCATCCTCTCTCCCCTCTATATACATTCGAACCCGTCCAGGAATTCATTCAGGAGGTCTTCGAATAGATCCTCCTTATCGACCTGAAGATAGTGCCCGGCTCCATCCAGCACGGCGAAGGTCGCCCTCGGATAATTATCCAATATATCCCAGGCGTCCTTGAAACCTACCATGCGATCCTGCCTTCCGGTAAGGAATAGAACCGGCCCCTGAAATGGTTCTTCCAGTTCATCAACGTCGAACGAAAAAGAGTATGAGTCCCTCCTGAATTTCTGGATGAAATCACTCTGTGTTTCAAGTGCGGTCTTGATCTCCTTATTGTACCTCTCTATCACCCTATCTTTCACTTTCTGAGAGATAGTCGAGAGTACCTGCGAATCGTCTTCGAGCTCGTTGAAAGGCACGGGAGGAGAATCCAGCTCATCACTGGAAGGAAGGTTCCTGAGATCGTCCCGGGCTATGATGAGAGGACATATGAATGCCGCTCCGATGATCCTATCCGCCTGGTGCTTGACCAGGCCCCTTCCGATGTAGCATCCGTAAGAATAGCCTATCAGAAGGTATCTATCTTCTGAGATTCTCATTTCGATGAAGCGCTCGATCACATCCAGCATGTCATCCGAATTGCGTACCCGGTCACCAGGGATGGAATTACCCATTCCTGGCATGTCGAGATATATGCGCCGGTACCCCGGTCTTCGACAAAATATCGGCTCCATGCATCCCTTCATTACCTCCTTGTCAAGCGGAAATCCATGCAGCATGATGACTGGTATACCCTCTCCTACCTCCTCGAAATCTATCTCGGCCCCTTCAATAGTGATTCTCATGGACGAATCCCCTATGCGGTGAATGATTATCTCACCAAAACGAATATCTCGGTCACCCATTTGGAAGGATCGGGTTCACTGTTGGGATCCGTGAGGTAATACTCCCACATGGCTTCCTCGAGGTTGATATCCATTTCTTTGGCGTAGGCCATCATAGCGTTGTAGGTCTCTTCCAATCTATCATAGGGGCCAATGTGCACCGCGCGAAGTGCATTTCCCGATGGGAGCTTGCCCGCTTGAACACGCCCCTCTCCTTCAATCGGTAACGAGACCGGCACACCGCACTCCATGTCGATCTTCTCTGGAGAGAACGAATGGTAGTATGCGAACGGAGGACCGACTAGCTGGATTCCATTCCTTCCAACGAAACCGAAAAGCTCCCCAAACAGCTCTCCCATCTTGGCTGGTATGGCTGAGACCTCAACGACTGCCCGAATCCCCATGTAATCCTGTTCCTTGATCGCCACAACTCCAATTTCTAGGCTCATCCAAAATAATAGGTTCTAGCTACTATAGAAGAACTGTGATAAGGAGTTCATTCCTCTTTTGTATCTTCAGCCTCCGAGGCCTTCTCCTCCTCACGGCGCTTCCGAGCATCATCCTCGAGTTTCTTTGCCAACCGGTACTGCGCGAGGAGACCGTACTGCGCTCCGATCATATTGATCGTTTTTCATTTCAGAGCTCCTGCGATTTGAATCTTCCCCTTATACAGGAGCAACGAGACCCTAGGATATAATTCAATACTGGACAATGCGTTCACATTTCTGTAATGCATTGTATATAAGTGATTTCCATGACCTGGATCCTGCACATGAGTGACCTCCACATCGGCTACCCGGGTACCCTCGATCGTTTCAGGCGAATGGTGAGAGGGCTTTCCACCAATCCTCAACTTGAGCCAGAGAAGATCGTGGTTGTCATCACTGGTGACCTAGTCAATAAGGTCAGCGGTAGAAAGGACCTCAAGGTCGTCAGAGATGAGCTGAAAGCACTCACTTCATCAGGATACCAAAGAATCCTGGTCGTACCGGGAAATCATGATTATGGAAGTGGAAGCAGGGGTAACAAGATCTACGTACCAATATTCAAGGAGGTCTTCTACGGTAAGAAAAGGACATACCCCATCCTGGATTTTGTTGATGATATAGCCTTCATCGGTCTCGACACCATGGCGGAGGAGCTCAATTGGTACGATCGCCTTTGGGCCGAAGGGGAAATCGGTACAAGTCAGTTGAAAAGACTCCGATCACTCCTTCAACTGGATGAGGTAAGGCAATGTGGCAGGAGGGTGATCTATCTGCATCACCATCCATTTGACTGGCAGCCACTACATCAGCTCAAGGATTCGATACAATTTGGCGAGATATTGGAGTCCACCATAGTGGAGGGCACATCCATCGACGCGATCCTTTATGGTCACCAACATCGTGGAAGATCCTCCAATGGACACTGGGGAATCAAGAGGTGCTATGATGCTGGAACAGCAACTCTAAAACCGAGGCAGAGGGTTCAGAAGATGCTGCCCTGGTTCTGGGAGGTTCGCAATTCCACCCGTCTTTTTGACCTGGAGAAGTCCGTCAGCGAGGATAGGTTGATCACGATCCGTTCGGAAGCCACAAGTGAGTTACCATCTAGGGAGATGGAAGGGCAACAAGGATTCAAATCCGATTGAGGCGATTATCGATCACAATGATCACCATCAGGTGCGCGAAGTGCAAACGAAGGATTTTCCGTTATGCCAAGATGAAGAAAGTTAAGGTTCTTCACTGCTGGAAGGACAGGATAGAACGGGATGACAGCATCAGAGATGGTGAGAAGGTACTCTGCCATTGTGGCAACCAGATAGGGGTGGACGAAGGCAAATGGATTAAGATGAAACAGGGTTCATTCACCTACTCTGGCACGGTCATGAATCAGTAAGCAATGGCCCCTGTGACCCAAGAAAAGTCATTCGTTTTTCTAAAGAATCCTAGAATACGCGGTCGTTTGAACATTGAATTCGACTCATGAAAGGGCTGGAGCCTCATTCCTCGAACTCTATGGTGTTCCTCTCCTGACTCATGGCCAGGTTCTTGGACCAGAGACCTGCTTCCATCCAACCTGCCGAAAGAATCCCGTGAGGAACCAAGCAGGTTGCGCTCATCTGGGAGTTCCTCATTCTGTCAAAGATCCTGCTCGTGTACTTCTCGACAAGATCGTCCATGGTGATTCGATTCAAACCCTTCATAAAGGCCAGTACGTTCGGACAGTCCGACTCGACAACCAGGCTGAAGTTGTTCTTTCCAATGGTATCGACAATAATGATGTGCTCCTTTCCACAAATGTTCATCTTGACCTTAACACGAGACACCATGTTATCACCTTCAGTGAGCTATTATCTTAGTTCTCTCAGCATTTCAGTTATCTCATCGATGCTTGGAACCCGCCCCATTGCCTTTGGCTCCCCGTCGATGAAGAGGGCCGGAGTGATCATGACCCCCCTGTCGATGATTTCCTGAATGTCCTGGACCTTGACCACTTGCGCCTCAATACCTGTCTCGAAGACAGCCTTATTCACATTCTTCTCCAGCCTCTTACACTTGGCGCATCCGGAGCCGAACACCTCGATTCTCATTCACCATACCTCCACTCGTACTCCTGGATAAGGGCTTTCTCATACTCCGAACTTGCGCTCGGAGGTACGTAGTTGAAAATCTTGACTCTCCGTATCAATTCCCTTCCGATCTCATTCCGCTCCAACCCCATCGAATTCACCTCTTCCATGATCTGATCGAGCTGAGCAATTCCCACACTTGTCTCGCCCACTGTCATTCTCCTTATCTTATACGCCTTATCTAACTCGCAAGGACATGATTCATCTTTCATCACTTCACCCCGTTAAACCCCCATAGATCATTCCAGAGATTGTCGCGAGAAGGAGGGTCAGGAGAACATAGACCAGCGTCTTTCTCCCACCCATTATTCGGTTAAGGACTATGATGCTGGGAAGACTTATCGTCGGACCAGAAAGAAGCAGGGCTAAGGCGGGACCGTTGGCCATGATGCCCGATGTGAAACCAAAGGTGGTACCGATGATGGGGACCTCGAGAAGCGTTGGCATGTAAAGGATTACTCCCAGTAATGAGGCTAGGAAGACAGAGGGCAGAGAATTGTCGCCAAGATAGGGCTGGAAGGTCTCAGGGGGCAAGAAGTAGGCTATGACACCGACGATGAATGTTCCGATGATCAGTATGGGGAGGATCTTCTTGGTAAGATCCCATGTCTCGTAACCCCAATCTGTGACCTCGTCCTTCTTGAAGAAATATATAAGAAGGAGGGCTAGAGCCACGGTCAGGGCGTAGATTATCATCAGCTTGATGACGGGATCTAGGCCCGAGGCCCCGAATATCAATATGCATATTAGCAGTATGAAGAAGAATACTACAACCCACTTGGGTCTTTCCCTTGGTTGTGTCGGCACCCCCAGAAGGTTCATTTTCTCCTTTTCCACCAGGTCTCGATCGTGCTTCTTGAAGATCATCGACATGATCAGCCCAAGAAGTATGGCACTGAAGATTGCGGCCACAGCCCTGGCTAGACCCAGTTCGTATCCCAGTACCTGGGCAGTGTAGATGATCGCAAGAACATTGATGGCGGGTCCTGCAAAGAGAAAGGTCGTCGCGGGTCCTATGCCGCTTCCCTTCTTGTATATACCAGCAAAGAGCGGTATGATCGTGCAGCTGCACACGGCTAGAACGGAACCCGAGATGGACGCCAATCCAAATGAGATCCATCGCTTTGTGATCGGCCCGAAGTACTTCAGTATTATATCCTTCTTGATGAAAGCGCCTATCGCGCCCGCAATAAAGAAAGCGGGAACCAGGCAGGTCAAAACATGCGCGGAGAGGTACTCTAGAACGCTATCGATACCGCTGACGAATGCTGCTATTATAGCCTCAAGCAATGCTCTCCCTACCTATTTCAAATTTTCTTGAATGGTAATATCCAGTAAGGATATAAAGGTTACGGATTCAAAAATATTTGAAATATCATACAATTTGACTAGGGTTGAAATATTATATTGGCAATATGAGATTTGTGAACGGGGAAAGGAAATCTGAACGAAGCATCTGCTTGGGTGAAGTGAACGTTTTAGCACCTGGAGAGGTTGTTGAGAACGTAGAAATCTTGGGTGGATTGGATTCTCTGAGATCAAAGCTACCCCTAGATGATGAAATAGAGAAAATGGCTCACTCCTACAAGGCTCTGGCAGATCCCATCCGTATCAAGGTTCTATGGTCACTCTCCCTTAGCGATCTCTGTCCTTGCATTCTCAAGGAGATACTGGACCTCTCTGATTCAAAGCTCTCATATCATCTGAATATCCTTGAGAGTGCAGGTTACATTGCCAGCAGAAAGGAGAAGAACTGGAGGATCTACTCCCTTACTGAGAGGGGGTCTTCTGTTCTTTAGCTAGACTGAAGCAATCAAGGTCAACTTTTTATTTGGATTGCACCATAACCCGGCGATAGCATGGCTGTGACTTATAGATTCAAAGTTGGTGAGGGGCCAAGTGATAAGTTGAAGAAGATACGCGACAACATGGGGCCAAAAGGAATAAGATTCACATGCAATCCAGACGGTACTGGATCCTTCGGGGGAATGGGACTTGCGGGCAATTACTACCGGGAGGGAGACGAGATAGTCCTTACCCTGATCACAGTGCCGCCGTTCACCACCTTCGAAGCGGTTGCTGAGGGGATTCGAAAATCCATCGAGGGAAACGATTAGGGCAGCTGGCCGTGATTTATTAGGCTCCTCATATCGGACTTGATGAAAACGTCATCGGCTATTGGGGATACCATTTCCAGTTCAAACCCAACGAAATTGAGGCCAGTATATGGTTGGAAATATCGATAAGGGAGAATTCCTAGGTCTCACGACCCATCGGATAGAGGCTCTTACCGACGGTGTTTTCGCAATTGCCATGACACTTCTCGTTCTCAGTCTGAATCTTCCCGAGATAACCAGCCAGGAGAGCTTTCATGACCTCCTTTACGGCCAAGTCCATGTCTTCCTCGCTTATGTTCTGAGTTTTCTTCTTCTGGCTGTATTCTGGATAATTCATCATTACCAGTTTCATAGAATAGAGAGGACCGACAGGGTCCTTCTATGGATCAATATCATCATCTTGATGTTCGTCGCCCTTATGCCCTTTTCGACATCCATAGTGGGAGATTATCCATCCGAGCCTCTGGCCAAGGCCTTTTTCGATATGAACTTGTTTATCCTAGGCCTGCTCTTCTACGTGAACTGGAGGTACGCATCAGGACAGCATCGCCTCATCGATCCGAATATGCCTCAAGAAAAGATAGAACTGGTGGGTAGGAAATCATTGGTGATCCCGATCGTTTCTCTTGTATCATTTGTACTGGCTTTCTTAATAACAGATTACTCCTCGATATCATATTTACTGATACCCATCATCCTCTATCTTCCTTATTTCCGGGGGTCAAGCCCTTCGGTCCCATAACGTATTGATCATGCGCCCATCATCCATTGGCTTACCATCTCACAGTCAAGTAAGGTGATCTCATTGCCATCTGGATCCTCGATTTTGGCGATTATTCCTCTCCAGGGGCGCCTCTGTGGGGGAAGTGTGAATTTCGCCCCCTTCTCCTTTGCCTTATCGATTAGTGAATAGATATCATCGACCAGGAGCATTATTCCAGTTGGCCCCCCTGGCTCTCTTATTCCATCCTTCTTCTGAACAAGTGCCAGCCTCCCAAGAGATTCCTCCGGGCCCAACTCCACCCAATTGTACCGCCTTTCGTCGACCCTAACCACCATTCCTAGTACGCCTGTATAGAAATCAATGGCCTTGTCTAGATCGGTCACCACGATCGAGGAGGCTCGAAGGCCTATTGCCCTGCCCCCAGCATCGTGTCTCTTGCCTTCCATCATCAACCACGGAATCCGAAAGCAAGGTAAATATTCTTATTCGTCTGAAGAAACGGGATCAGGACCGGGCACCTACTCATTCTTGGAGTTCCTACTGTTATCAATCAAAGTTCTTACAGCCCCAATTCCTATCCCAATAGCGAATCCCAACGGGATCAGCATGACATATATCTGGTCCAGCGTCAATGTGTAGAAACCCATTGCTAGTATAGCGCCTAAGCAGGTGCCGGTGAACATGCCATATAAGAAGTGACGCCTGGTCCAGGGTTCCCTCTCCATGCAGACTAAATTGGCAGTATTGGAGATAAATTCTCTGCTGGAAAGCCATCTTGTTGAAACATGCCTTTCAGCTCACCGTATCCTCTCGATATTACCTACGTATCTTTCTATGAGCGCCACATGCTTCTTCTCATCAGAAATTAGGTGATCAAGTATGGAGAAGAACTCGTCCTGATGTCCCTCCTTGAGAAGGGTTGAGGAGCCGGATTCCTCGATAGCCTCCTTGATTCCGTTGTAGATATCGAGGGCAAGCCTGTCATACTTGAGAAGCTCGTTCAGGATCTCCTGGTCCTTCATGTTAGAGAAGTGGAAATTCCTGTCCTGGAGCGGGAGGGATTTCCTTCCTGATTCGATCTTGATCATCTCTAATATATCCTCGATCAACTTGGTGTGCTCGTGGGATTCTGAGCTGAGGGTGAACAGCAGATCTCGCATCTCTGTTGTCTTCATCTCGATATATCCTTCCCAGATGGAAGTGGATTCGAATCCCATTTCGATCTGTAGCGCCTTGTTCAGAATGTCTGCCAGCTCGTCACCCGAATTAATCGCGACCAATCGATCACCGAACCACTATTGAAATCGGATCATGATAATGATTACACCATTCGTTCCGTCTTATTTAATAATCCACATGCCCTTGAAACATCGATATCATGGAGAAGAAGAATCTGATGAGGACCACAGCAATCATTGGCCTGATAGGGGCCATACTCTTCGCCCTGTTATGGACCTCAGCGGTAATTGCCGACGGAAACTGGGTACTGGGTGAGGAGACCTTGAGCGAGCTTGGTGGAGATCGGCCAGGGAGACTCTACTTCAATACTGGCGTCATTGTGATGGGAATAATGGGGCTGCTATTCGCCGTTGGTCTGTTCCTCATCCTCAAAGAGGATCTTCTCGGTAGAATTGGCACTTCAGTATTGTTCGTGGGGGCTGTTGCCCTGATCGGAGTTGGGATATTCCCCATAACCACAGGCGAATACCACACGTTCTTCTCCTACGCATTCTTTGGCCTGATGCTGGTCACGATGTTTCTTCTGGCATTGCCGATATGGCGGGAGTGCAGGCTTGGCCCATTAGGGGGGATTGTGACTGTTGGAGCTCTTGCCGTCTCACTGGTTTTCCTGTTCACAAGCTCCATTCCATTGACTGAAGCTGTTGCGGTAATATGCCTTCTGATATGGACCGTGACCATCTCCACTTTAATTCTGACACTGCCTATGAGGAGAAAGGGATTTGGAGCTGGGAATTGATGAGAGAATATTCACTTCCTGCCATATCTATACTTGATGTTACAGCTTCCTTCCATGGACACCATGCAAGGGCCCATGGGATGAATTGGTGAACACCCCTTCCCAAAAGCGGGACATTCCTCCGAGTCCATGATCCCCCTTAGAACCTCTCCGCATCTGCAGCCCTTGAGCTCCTCTTCAACCGGCGGAAGGTCGGAAAGGAGTTCTTCATGAACCAGACGGGCATTATGAGCGTCGAATTCATCCCTCAGTTCCAAGGCGCTTCCTCTAATGACGGGGAAACCTCTCCACTCCCGGTCAACCGGCTTGAATACCTGGGATATGGCCTCTATCGCTTTTGGATTGCCCTCATCCCTTACCACCCTCGAGTATTCATTCTCGACTTCATGTCTGCCTTGCTTTATTTGTTTAGCCAGCATATAGATTGACATCATCAGGTCGAGCGGTTCGAAACCAGATATCACCTGCGGGATCTGATGGCTCTCGGAGAACGGCCTGAAGGGTTCAAGGCCTATTATGGTGGCCACGTGCCCAGGTTGGATGAACCCATCGATGCGTATCTCACCCATATCAAAAAGTGCCTTCAAGGCGGGAGGGATCTGCCTGTGACAGCTATATATGGAGAAGTTCTCCGGAACGCCATCAAGAAGGGGGAAGGCCGTCGTCGGTATGGTGGTCTCAAAACCAATTGCCATGAAGACCAACTTATCCACCTTCTCAGCCATTCTTACCGCGTCCTCGATGGAGTAGACTATCCTGACGTCTGCTCCAGAGGCTTTCACCTCCGCCAGAGACCCCAATGGCGTAGGAACCTTGAGCATGTCTCCGAACACAGTGAGGGTCACCCCTGCTTCCGCCAGGGCCATCATGTCAACGATCTCTCGGGAGGTTGTGACGCAAACCGGGCAGCCCGGCCCCTGTCTTATCTCTACACCTGCATTCAATAATGGTTCTTCAAGTCCAAATCTGACCAATGTGTCCTGGTGTGTTCCACATACATGCATGAACCGAAGGTGCAGGTCCATCTTGCTCAGTGAAGCGAGAATCTTCCGGGCAGTGGATTCGTTCCTGTACTTGAAGTTCATTTTTCAATCACCTTGATGGATGTGACCCCGCATCTCTTTCCCTTCACGATAATGACCTTCCCACTGCATTTTGGACATTGGAGAAGGGGTACTGACATGTGATACTCTTCCCCATCGAGGTAATCGGTCGGCCCTGAGTAGCCGCAAGAGGAACACTCCACCTCTATGCTCTCGGTCATTATCTTAAGTTCCGCCCCCTCAAGTGGGGTGTCCCTACTCATGATCTCATAGGCGAACATCAGCTGTTCGTGGCCTAGGAATGTCAGTTCTCCCACTACGAGCTCGACCTCCTCCACCTTCCTCACTTCGTGCTTGTCCAGCTCCTTAAGGACTTGTTCCAATATGCTGGACATGACCGAGACCTCGTGCATTAGGCTTCCTATCCCATACAATTATTTATTTTCTTGTAGAAAACGATTCCTTCTTGCTGAGGCTCGACGATGATGGAACAACAGGACTTACTATAGCCCACATGAAGCACTGGGAGAGCCAGGATAAGTTTCTTATACGGATATCCAGATATGAAGCCCAGGTCCAAATGCCAGATGAAAAGGAGCGTTCTAAGAAGCATATGACCCTGGAGGCGATTGTGGAAGGTAGGAAGATGGATGCCTACGTCGAGCACAGGACCAAAGAGATGCACATCTGTTGGATTTGCGGCTCGGTGGGTTACAAGAAGCTTCCCATGAAATCGGTCGGTGACCGGTGGATCTGCATCAACTGCCTGAGGGGGCTCAAGGAAACATTGGATTCTCTGGACCAGTGGGAAGTCGAGCTGGAGCTTGAGGAAGAGATGTCGAAGACCATTGACGAGAGCCTCAACCTCTGAGCCTATCGCCTGCTTTCAAAGAAACATAGTATTCGCACTTGGAACTGACTGGGCACTCCTCGCACTTTGGATTCCTTGGACGGCATATCTCCTGACCGAAGACCACAAGGAGCTTGTTGATATCCCTCCACAATCGGCGGGGAAAGACTTCTCGAAGAGCCATTTCCGTGTGTTCCGGATCCTTGGTCGAAACCAGGCCCATGCGATTTGAAATGCGGTGAACATGTGTGTCGACACAAATGGCGTCCTCTCCGAAAGCATATGCCAGTACGCAATTCGCTGTCTTTCTGCCGACCATCGGAAAAGTCAACAAGATATCGATATCTTTGGGTACCTTATCCGAGTGAAGTTCGTGAACCATTCGGGCGATCTCCTTGATGGCGGAGGCCTTGGCACTTGGAAATCCTGCAGGTCGCACCAGTTCCTCCAATTCCTGCAATGGCGCCAAGGCGACTTCCGAAGGAGTGTCATATTTGGAAAAGAGCATTTTCGAGGCGTTGTAGGTGTTTTCATCTTTGGTCCTCTGGGAGAGAACGGTGGAAATGAGGACGTGAAATGGATCCCTGTTCCATCCTGGCTTTCTTGCTCTGTTCCTACCGGGGTAGGCCTCCCCATATCCAGCATCCCTTATCTTCTCGAGGATCTGTTCAGCATCCTTGCTGGGCATCCCACCACCTCTTCGCTTCTCCTATGGTATAGAGGGAACCGGTCACCAGGATGGTATCTTCTGGGCAAGAGATATCTAACGCATGTTGAAGCGCATTGCCTACGTCATCCACTCTTTCCACCAAGGGACAATAAGGACGAAGCGCCTCCTCGACCTTTTCCGCCGAAAAAGAGCGCTTCGATCTTGGAGAGGTC
This sequence comes from Methanomassiliicoccales archaeon, assembly GCA_013415695.1. Taxonomy (NCBI): domain Archaea; kingdom Methanobacteriati; phylum Thermoplasmatota; class Thermoplasmata; order Methanomassiliicoccales; species Methanomassiliicoccales archaeon. The sequence continues at coordinate 140,830 of JAAEEP010000003.1, forward strand.
GCTATCGCCCTTTTACAGAGACTTCCAAAGGCTTTAGCCATCTCACCAATGTCCTTGTCTCCAAGTACACCCATAACCAGGATCATATCCCCCTCTATCATGTTGCTCAGCTCGGCGGCCACTACCCTGGCACCATCTCCTGTATGAGTTGCATCGAGTATTACACGCGGTGAATGATGAATCGACTCAAGCCTTCCTGGCCATTTGGCACTTCTCATCCCTCTTACGACCAACTCGTCGCTCAGTTCTGGAAGACGCAGCTCATTCAGTGCCATGTACGCTAGGGCCATGTTCGCTGCCTGATAGCCACCAGCAAGCTTTGAAAAGAGTCTCGGTCCATCAAGAATTTCCATCTCGGTCCCTTCAAGCGATGTTTCAATAAGTCTGTACTTCAGGTCATTATTGAGAACCTTTAGGGGGGCTTCCAGCTCCTTTGCCCTATTCATGATGGTCTCCAGCCCCATTCCATTGGAGGCTCCGGTTACCGATGGAACTCTTCTCTTCAGGATCCCGGCCTTCTCGTAGGCTATCTGATCTATGTCGGTCCCCAGGTATTCTGTATGTTCGATTGCCAGCCTGGTTATCACCGCGCATTCCGGGTTCAGGATGTTGGTGGCATCCAATCTACCCCCCATTCCCACCTCAATGACTGCCCAGTCGACCTCCATCTCCGCGAAACGGGTGAAAGCCATGGCCGTTGTGAGCTCGAAGAACGTCATCCTCTTTTCTATAGATTCCTCGGCCATTGTACAAGAGAGGTCTCTGACCTCTTCAGCCAGACGAAGCATTTCCTTTTCTGGGAGGGGTACCCCATCGATCTGTATCCTCTCCCCGAAATCTACGATATGGGGCGATGTGTACATTCCTACTCTATATCCAGCCTCCATGAGAGATGATGCGGTGAGAGCACAGACCGACCCTTTTCCATTGGTCCCCCCCACATGGATCGAGCGATAGCTTTCTTGCGGATTTCCCATCATGTGCATGAGCTCGGTAATGTTCTCCAGACCGAACTTGATACCTCTGGCTTCCAGGCCAAAGAGCCAATCCAATGTTTCCCGGTAGTTCATCGACGGTTTGGAATCGCATAACTAGTCTATGGCATTTCCCCTTCGCGCGCCAGGACCCTTATGAAAGCCCGCACCGTCATTCCGTTTCTCTTGGCGGCGTGCCTAAGTGTCTTCATAATACCAGAACCGTACTGGGCGGCCTTCTTCTTTCGATCTGCGATCTCTCCCAGATCTAGAAGTCTTGCCACGTCTCTTAGAACGGCCTTGCGCTCGCTTCCTCTAAACTCCTCGGTGAGCGGGATCGACCGGACAACTTCCAAGACCACTGGGTTAACGTACGGACAATGAAGTTGCTTATCGTGGTGATTGACCAGATCCTTCTCGTAGATAAGTCCCTGCTCCAATAATCTGACCAGATCATCATGAATTGTCTGCTCCCTCTCCTCATCGCTCATCTCCACATATTTAGCATACCCGGCGAACAACTCGTCGGCTCCCTGTCCGCTGTATATATGGCACTCTTTGATCCTGGACGCTACCAGGAACAGGGGCATCTCGAATGAGATGGTGACCGGATTCGTGGTCGGAATTACCTTCACGATTTCGAAAATGGCTTCTATCAGATCCTGCTCTTCGACCACGATGCCCTCCCACGGAAGTCCAAGCATCTCAGCGGTCTGCTCGCCTATTGCAAGGTCAAAGGATCCATCTATGCCAACGGTATATAATTTAGGTCTAGAATGACTCGCCAATAACGTGGAAATTATGGTGCTGTCGAGTCCGCCAGAGAAGGCGACCGCAATGTCTCCATTCCCTACGTCCTCTGCGGTCGCCTGCTCAAGCGCTCCTAGCACCTTCTGAGCGTATTCGGAAATCTGTCCCCTGTTCATCGGCAATCCAGCTATGTAGGTTGTGTATAAACAGTTTCCCATGCTAGATGAGTTTGAAGTTGAAATTGGATAATGGAAGGGGCTATATATCTCGAAATCCCTCAGAAATGATGACGGTAATGTCACTTAGTTTGCTCTTCAATCCATCGAGCATTGCTGTGGTCGGTGCCTCTGACCATCCGGGAAAGGTGGGGAATGTCATCCTGGAAAACCTGAGGGCCAGCAGTACGAAGTTATTCGCGGTTAATCCCTACGATGATTATGTGGGTGGCATGGTGAGCTATCCCACGGTCATGGACATCCCAGAAACCCCCGATCTCGCGGTCATCGCCATCCCTGCCAAGTACGCAGTGGAGGTCGCAGCAGAATGTGCCGAGAAGGGGGTCTCTTTCATCATTCCGGTCGCCAGCGGTTTCTCGGAGATCGGAGGAGAGGGGGTGGAGCTGCAGAAGCAGCTCTCAATTGCCATAGAAGGGACGAAGACGAGAATATTGGGCCCAAACACCCTCGGCATCCTGGTACCGAGGAACCAGATCGATACGTTCTTCACTCCGACCGATAAGAGTCCAAGGCCCCATGACGGTTCGATAGCTGTTATCAGTCAGAGCGGCTCTGTCTTGACAGGCGTCTTCGAAATGGCCGAGAATGAGGGCGTAGGAGTCTCGGTATGTGTTGGTCTGGGCAACAAGGTGGACTTGAATGAGAACGATTTTCTCGAGTATCTGTTGGGCGATGAAAGTACCAAATGCATTGCGCTGTACCTCGAGTCTTTTGAGGATGGAAAAAAGTTCATAGACCTTGCAAGGAAGGTCACCCCCGTCAAACCGGTGGTCGCCATCAAAGCCGGAAGGACCGAGAGAGGAATTCGGGCTGCACAATCACACACCGGAGCGTTGGCCAGCTCATCTGACGTGCTTGTTGATGGCATCTTCAGGCAATTCGGGATATCCCGGGCGTATGATGTCACCGAGCTTCTAGACATGGCGAAGGGCATGGCATGGCTCGACCATATTAAAGGGCCAAGAATCGCCGTGGTCTCCTCGACGGGTGGTTTTGGGATCATCGCTGCCGACTACATCGAATCGTCGGTGAGGGGAGTTAACATGAAAATGGCGGAGTTGAGCGATGAGACCAAGAAACGAATCATCGACTCGTCGGTTTACTTCGCCACAGCTGACAACCCTATCGATCTGACAGGGGCGGTCACAGACAGCATGTACGATGCCGTACTGGCAACCTTACAGGAGGACGACGGTGTGGATGCCATTCTCCTCCTTGTTCAGCTCCAGGCACCGGGAACCACGGAGAGCGTGGTGGGGATTGCTCAGAGGTGGAGTAGGGAGGGCATTAAGCCGATCGTGGTGTGTTCGATCGGGGGAAGTTACTCCTGGGAAGTGTTGAAGAGGTTCGAGGAGAGATGCATACCGGCATACAATTCCCTCAAGAGGGCAATTTGGGTACTAAGGGGGCTCTGTGACAGGGGCATCTATTTGAGAAGAATTCGCGTTATCAAATAAAGACTGATAAATTTTATAGTAGAGTAATCTGCTTCATGTCTGGGTAGAGATGGAAAATGTAACTAGAATTGGGGTGTCGCTTGAGCCAGAACTATTGAAGAAGTTCGACAAGATAGTCGAGAAGAAAGGATACACTACGCGGTCTGAAGCGATAAGGGACCTTATCCGAAGGGCGCTCAATGAGGAAGGATGGAAACATGAGGGGCTGGAGATCATCGGTACGATCACCCTTGCCTACGACCACCACTCAGGCGGGGTTCAGGAGAGACTTATGGAGATCCAGCATGAGCACTATCCAAAGATCACATCAGCCCTCCACATTCACCTGGACCAGGAGAAGTGCCTTGAGGTCCTTCTGGTTCGGGGAATGGCCAATGAAGTGAAGCAGCTGGCAGATGAACTGACCTCGGTGAGAGGCGTTCTCCACGGAAAGATGACAATGACCTCGGTTCGTTCGCTTTCGCTTGGAGGGGAAGAGGATCAAGGGCACTTCCATTGAGCCAGTATACGTTCGAACATAAAATCGAGATTAGGCTACCGGCATCCCATATTTTTTATAATTAATCCTCTTTGCTCCGACCTGATGAGTAGTCTGATAATCTCTGAGAAGTCAAATGCAGCCGCAAGGATCGCTACCATCCTCTCGAATGGAAAGCAAAGGAAACAAAACGTACAGGGTATTCCTGTATTCGAATTCGATCGTGATGGGGAAGATTACAGCGTGGTAGGTCTCAGAGGTCACATCGTTCACCTTGATTATCCAAAGGAGATGAGAGACTGGGGTAAGACAGACCCCAAGAAACTGGCCTTGACCGAACCTGAGAAGAAGGTGACCGCGGGCAGACTCATCACTGTTCTCAGAGACCTCGCCCATTACAGCAATCAGATCATAATGGCCACCGATTACGACCGGGAGGGTGAGCTGATCGGTCTTGAGACGGTAAGAATGCTGGGCGTTGACGACAAGATCTTAAGGAGGGCCAAGTTCAGCGCTCTTACCAAACAAGAGATCGAAGAGGCTTTCTCCAATCTTACAGTTCCAGATGCAAAGTTGGCGGACTCTGCGGAGACCCGTCAGCTTATCGATTTGGCCTGGGGAGCATCTCTGACCAGGTTAATTTCACTTGCTTCGGGTCAGACTGGCCACAACTTCCTATCGGTTGGAAGAGTGCAGAGTCCCACCCTGAGCTTGATCGTTGATAAGCATATAGAAATTGAGAACTTTTTACCTGAACCATTCTGGTTAATCGGCGCGAAATTCAACAAGGTACGGAATTTCTTGGGAGAACATGTGAACAACCCCTTCCGTGACCGGAAGGTGGCCGACGCCATAATGGATAAGATCGAGAACGCCAGCCAGGGTACTGTCTCGCGGTTCGATGTCAAGGAAAAGGATGAGCTTCCACCGCCGCCCTTCAACACAACCATGCTTCTGGTGGAGGCGAATAAGATCGGGCTTCCGGCCTCCAAGGCCATGAAGGTGGCCGAGGACCTCTATACCGATGGTTTCATATCTTATCCCAGAACGGACAACACCGTGTACCCCAAGTCTCTTTCGCTCAAATTCATATTAGAGAGGCTCAAGGAATCTGAGTTCAAGAAGGAGGCGGAAGAGATCCTTTCCCAGGATCGAATCAGAGCCTCCATGGGTAAGGTTCAGACCACTGACCATCCTCCTATACATCCGGTAGCGCCGGCCACGAAGAAGAAACTTAAGGGAGACCGCTGGACGCTGTATGAGCTGATTACTCGTCGTTTCCTGGCGACGGTAGCACCCGCCGCGAAGGCTGAAGTAATCGATTGCGAGGTAGATGTTGAGGGAGAGGCATTCACCTCCAAGGGATACAGGATCCTAAAAGAGGGATGGAGAAAGTACTACCCATACTGGAGGGTGAGAGAGAACATACTTCCCAAACTGGAGAAAGGAGAGAACGTCGAAGTCCTCTCATTGGATGTCCAAGAAAGGATGACCCAGCCTCCATCTCACTACACTCAGGGGACACTCATTCAGCAGATGGAAAGGCTAGGATTAGGAACCAAGAGTACTAGACATGACATCGTCCAGAAACTCTATGACCGTAAGTATGTTGAAGGTGCGAACCTCATCCCGACAGCCAGTGGCATTGCGGTGGTCAAGAGCTTGGAGAAGCACGCAAGGACCATAACCGAGAGTAAGATGACCTCCACCTTGGAGAAGGATATGGAACGGATCGCGGAGGGCGAAATCACCCTGGAGGAAGTGGTCAAGGAATCCCAAGAGATGCTTCTGGGCGTTATCGAAGTCATGCAGGAGCACAAGGACGAGATTGGCTTTGAGATCCGACAGGCACTTCAAGAGCAACGATTCGTAGGCAAATGTCCAAAATGCGGCGGAGACCTCCGAGTTATCAGGTCCAGGAAGGGTCCGTTCATAGGTTGTTCCAATTACCCGGAATGCAAGAATGCATTTCCTCTTCCCAGATCAGCGAAATTGGAGACAACGGAGGAGAGATGCGATGTCTGCGAGCTTCCAAAGCTCAAGGTCATCCGCAAGGGACAGCCAGTCTCCATTCAATGCATCGATCCAAAGTGCGAGACCAACAAGGATCGAGGCAATTTGGGAAAATGCCCCAAGTGCGGTGGCGACCTCCGTATTCTGTACTCAAGAAGTGGAAAGAGGTTCGTGGGATGTTCTGGATATCCAGACTGCGACCAGACGTATCCACTTTTCCAGAGGGGCACCATAGTGCCCCGTGGTGAAGAATGCGATGAATGTGGTGCACCTGTCATTGATGTGAAGAACGGAAAAAGAATGACTCGGAAGTGCATAGATCCGGCCTGTTCCAAGAACAACAATGAGAATGGCAAGATGGATCAGTGAATGGTCTCAATCCTCTCGATAGGGATTTCATCCTCTATCTCTATCCGTTTCAGAATGGCGTCGTAGTGGCGCTGATTTTTCACGCATCCTGGATCTGGTGCGAGGTAGTTGTTGAAGTAATTGTAGGCGCGGGCCCGGCAGCCTCCACAGTGATACCTGTATTCACATGAGCCGCAGTTGTCCTGAAGTATCTCCTTGTTCCTGAGATCTCCCAAGATATCATTGTTCCTCCAGATCTCCATGAGGTCGTCCTCCCTCACATTTCCAACTGTAAGTGGAAAGAAGACACAGGGATCTATGTCTCCATTGGCTCGGATGGCCAAATAGAATCTCCCAGCTCCGCATCCACCAATGAACTCAGTTATGCTGAACAGATCCTCGCCGACCCTTGTGTTGTTGAAGTGAGTAGGAACGACCAGGGTTCCCGTTCCCGAACAATGCTGAAGCGCCACTCTGGCGAACTGAGGGGCCGTTGTGAGAAGTTCGCAGTCTACATCCTCCATCCGGGAGAATAGCATGTTGAGCATCTCCTCCCTCTCATCGGGTGAGAGATCTATATCAATCACCTCCCGGCCCCTTCCTGTTGGTACGAAATTGTATAACATGAACCACTCGACTCCAAGCTCCTCACACAGGTCGATAATGGCCGGAATCTCGCTGTAATTGGCCTTGGTCGCGGTTGTTGCGACATTGACGAATAAGTCCGCATCCACGCAGTTCTTGATGCCTTGAATTGTCCTGTCGAAAGCTCCCGATGCGCCTCTGAAGGCATCGTGGACTTCAGCTGTTGCCCCATCAAGGCTTATTTGGAGATATTTCACTCCAGCTTCCTTTGCTTCTCTTACTCTCTCCTTTGTCAACAGGGTCCCGTTGGTTGCGAATGAGACATACATCCCATTGTCAGATGCCCTCTTGACCATCTCCATTATGTTCCCACGAACCAGTGGTTCCCCTCCAGAGAACGCAAGTATGGTAACGCCCATGTCCGAGAGGCGGTCCACCAATTCAAGCGCTTCCGCATCGCTGAGCTCGTCCTCCCTCTTCTTTCCAGCCTCAGCATAGCAATGCCTGCAATTGAGGTTGCAGGCATAGGTCACATCCCATACGACTTGAAAGGGGGAACCTGGAATGAATGGTCGGTTGACCCCGAAGTCAGCAACTCCTCTGATAACCGAACTCAATGCCTTCCTATAATAAGAGTTCGTGAAGGCAGACTTTATCTCCTCCTCCTTAACACCGAAGGCTTTTGCACCCCTTTTGATCACTGAAGAAAGAGGCTTCAGAGCCATCTTGCATTTATAGCAGGCTGTATCCCTCTCTCCCACATACAGCTCCAGGGCAACTTCCAGCCTGTTCTTGCCATCAGTTTCACAATAGTTGCTCATGCCTGAGAGAACCTTACGGGTAACAGGGTTACCTATCATAGTCTTGAGCACTTGAATGGTCGTCCCGGCTTTCATGCTGAACCCCTCCTATGAATGATCAGGAGGCCGTTAGATACTTTGTGTGAAAGATATTTCTTTCTTCCCACCAAGCTTGGTTAATACTACATATTGGCCGATATTTATATTTTATTTTTACCAAAAATACATTCCAGGGCCTAAAATGGATTCCCTTATTTCACCTGATTAAGGACATTGGATCTCGAGAGGGTTTGGTGAATCTTTCAATGACTGTTGACCATTTATTCAGTGGCGGTGCTCTTCTTTGTGCTCATGATGATCGTGGTCATGTTCATCGTCATGTTCTTCGTGATGGTCATGTTCTTCGTGATGGTCATGTTCTTCGTGATGGTCATGTTCTTCGTGATGGTCATGTTCTTCGTGATGGTCATGTTCTTCGTGATGGTCATGTTCATGCTCAATCTCTTCGCCTTCAAGCAACTCTACGATCACTTTGCTACCATTTCCAGAGAAGAAATCTTCAGTCCTCAATTCAACGATAGTATTGACAATATCTGTATTGAGTCCATATATCATGACGTTGAGAACCATGTCGAAACCGTTAGCATCGCCCAGTTGTCCATCAGTTCTTACCTTACCATCATGGTTAGTGACGCTACAGGCTAGATAGCCGTCCCCCTTGACTTCTGAAATGGATTTGATGTGCCCGATGAGTTTTACCCCTACCTTAACACAATCCAAGGAAATCTTTGACATGAATTCCGTTATCAGGGCATTGAGCTGTTCCTTGGAAACCGTGTTTTCGAAATCAACGCTTATTCTAGCGCCGTAGCCAGTGAAATCCTCTGTGATCATTGATTCACCATGACTTCAATGACATCATCGATATTGGTTCTTTCCGTGGCTGAGACCCGAATAATCTTTCCCTTGAAACCAATCTCTCTCAGCCTTGCCTCAATACTGTCGATGTCAGTGCCGTTCATCTCATCGATCTTGTTTAAAACGATGGCATCTGCGGATGTGACCTGCTTCTCGAATGGAACACCCATGGTCTTGGAGATCTTCTCAAACCTCGCTACATCCATTACTACTATGCTTCTAATATATTCCAAGGGAGGTCCGTGATAAGCGTCCAAGGTGTCCACGATCTGCTGAGGGTGTGCAATGCCACTGGGTTCTATCACTATGAAATCAGGAGACATGTTGACGGCAAGTTTCTGAACTGTGTCCAGAAGGAAGGATCCAAGGGAGCAGCAAATGCATCCTCCCTGCACTTCCTTCACATCGAGGCCATATTTCTCCATGATCTTTCCATCGATGTTAACCTTCCCGAAATCATTCACGATGATGCCAGTCTTCTGTCCTGTGACTTCATTCAATCTCTCAATAGTTGAGAGAATAAGAGTGGTCTTACCTGATCCAAGGAAACCCGCTACAATGATCACCTTCATGAGTACACAACCTACGCCAATGGCTTGGGATTTAAACTCGAGAACCCTATTTAACTCTAAGTCAAATACCTTACCTCAGGTTGAAGTTGAAATATGATGGGACACTCATCCAATCAGCTGTATAGCCAACCTTCATCCTCCTCGGAGTACAGGATCCTCATTTCCTCCAATTCCTCCGAGATTCTCTGGTTGCGGCAATAACTGCATTCCACATCTTTTCCGAGTTTCCTCTTCAATGAGACAGTGGTCGAATCCAATTCCGCGATTGCCCCACAAGTGCAGAATGCCTTGTTCATGCTTGATCGGTAAAGCAAATTCCAACTTCCCTTCTTCTCAAACGCGATATACGACAAAGCTTCGGTACTAGAGATCCCTAGCTCTGCGTCGCTTTCTGAGATGAGGCCGGATCCTTTCACCTCAATATGACCTTCACTCTCGATAGCTTTAGCTATACCTTCATCAATGTTCGTGGCCCTCCCCCCCGGTTAGACCTAGGACATGCTATGAAGCTCAACGCATCCCTTGCTCGGTATTACGTCCGACAAGCTTCCTTCCGAATACTAAAAGTAAGCCGAAGAAACAATTTAAACATTTCGTTATCGGCGTTGAAGAATCATCCTCGATATGGATAGTGAGAACAACTATGAAAAATGCCTGGCTAGGTCGATTTTCAGAGGCTTCGAATGGCTAAGATTTGTATCCGCATTTCGTAATCTACTTTCCCTAGTCGCTGCTTTAGTATCTTCATCAAGGGTTTCGGAAAATGAGAAGGGGTGCACGTTTATATCGGTCCTCTCATTCTGCCCTGTATGCCGAACGGGAGGTTCTTCCGGCTAGCTTTGGACAAAGAGATTTTCAGCCTTGCCTGGCCAGTCATAATTAGCAATCTCCTGCAGACTGTCACCATGTTCGTGGATCTGCTCATGGTAGGCCAGCTTGGGCACGAGGCTCTGGCCGCGGTAGGATTGGGCAGCCAGGTCTTGTTCTTCATCTGGGCTATCATGATGGGGTTGAGCACTGGAACGATAGCTATCGTGGCCAGGCGTTCTGGGGAGGGTGACACGAACCGGGCGGACAACGTCCTCAAGCAATCTGTGGTCCTTGGAGTCCTGATATCCATTCCCGTAGCACTTCTTGGATCCTTTTTTGGTTACCAGATGCTCTCAGTCTTCGGCGCGGAGGAACAGGTTGTTTCCCTCGGATACGAATATATTTCATTACTATTCCTGGCCTCTCCCGCAATATTCGTTTTCTTCATCGCTTCCTCAGCTCTCAGGGGTGTAGGAGATACAAAGACACCATTGTATGTGTCAGCTTTGCTCAACCTCATCAACTTCATTATGAACTACTGTCTGATCTTTGGTAACTTCGGCTTTCCACAGCTGGGCGTCAGAGGAGCCGCCTTGGGGACGACAATAGCTTTTGCTATCTCATTACTCGTCTACGTAATACTCCTGCGCAGGAAGAGCAGTCGGATTCATCTCAAGAGAGAGGGGGCGTACTTTACTCTAGATACCATACGATCGATCCTCCACATTGGGACCCCCTCGGCTCTTGAACAGGCACTGATACAGTTCGGATTCGTAGTTTATATTGCATTCATTGTGTCCTTCGGGACGGAGGCCCTCGCCGCTCACAATATCGGCGCTAGAATCCAGTCCCTGGCATTTATGCCCGGATTCGGTTTTGCGATTGCCACTACTACCATGGTGGGTCAGAGCCTTGGTTCAAAGGAACCTGATAAAGCTGAGAAAAGCGGATGGGAGGGGTCAAAACTTTCCTTCATTACTATGACTTCAACCGGGCTGCTGATGGTCATCCTGGCAGATCCGATATCGAAACTGTTCACTACCGATAACATTGTTCTCGCCCTCTCAAATGACTGGATTGCCCTGTTGGCTCTGGCGACCCCTGCCGTTGGCATACATTTCACCATGGCTGGAGGCCTTCAAGGGGCAGGGGATACCCGATGGCCTCTTTACGTCTCGTTCATCGGTCTTTACATTGTGAGGCTGCCCCTGGCATACTTCTTAGGATTCATGACGCCTCTGGGCGTGCAAGGCGTATGGCTCTCGATGTCTCTTGAGTACTATGTTCGTGCAGCGATAATCACAAATAGATTTAGAAAGGGGAAGTGGAAGAAGATATCTGTTTGAGCTAGAGCTCATCCTTCACCGTTGAGAAGGAAACGCATGTGAGCGTTCCGCCGACACCTTCCATTCCACGGATCTCATCGATGACTAAAGAACCGATGCTCTCCATGCTCTTTCCCCTCATCTTCACCATGATATCATACTCTCCCGATATCAAGTGAACCCCAAAAACACCTTCCAGCTTGGAAATCCTGTTCGCTAGGTCCCTCTGAGAGACAGAATGTGTGGGGAGGAATGATACCAGTATGAATGCGGTCACGGGCATTCCTAGTTGGGCGTAATCCGAGACGACCGTAAATCCCTTGATCACCCCTTTTTGACCCATCTTCTTAATTCGTTCGTGCACTGTCGCTCGAGGTATACCAAGTGCATTCGCTATCTGGTTGGTACTCCGCCTTGAATCAGACTTTAATTCCCTCAGTATGGCTAAGTCCTTCTCGTCCACCATCATCCCCTTAATGTTCTACTTGTAGAATAATACTTTCCATGACATAAAGACCCTTATTGAATGGATATTTGCGATGAACGGATAGAAAATGGTATTATCACCGGATACGAATAATTAATTGCACGATGAAATCCTTGAAAGACCTTATACCAGATGACAGAAGGCGGTGGTTACTCTCAAAGCTGGAGAGGATTATGAACCGCATAGAACAAGATGACCTCCCAATGGTCATAAGTGAGGTCTACCTCTTCGGATCATTCCTCAAAGATGAGGAAGTTCCCAATGACATTGATATTCTCATTCTTTACGACTCAAACAAGACCGCAGAGATGTACGAGCACACGGATAGCAGTGGAAAAACACGTTGGATGATGTGGGATCTCAGGACTTCCCCTTCACGCCTGAGGGGGTGTCTGAAGAAAAATTCCGAGAGAAGCATCGACCTCAATATCTGCCCCACCTTGGAGGCGTTCCAAAACGACCTTGAATATGAGATGGACATCTGGCTCAGTATATGGACACCGGAAGACAGGGATTGGAAGAGCAGGCTTTTCAGTCACTTCCTCTCGCTGAGGGAATGACCTCGACCTCGATGTCGATTCCCTCTCTCACGCTCTGTGTAACGATGCAGTAGTCCTTGAAGACCGCGATACATCTTTTCGCTCTTTCCAGATCGTCAACTTCAGGTTCCAACTTGAGACATATTTTCGTGAGGCGGAGTCTGCCGTTATCATTCCTTTCCACCTTGGTGAGTATCTCCGCCTTCATGGATCCCGCCTCAACCCTGGAACGTTCAAAGCAGTACAATAGCGAGGCAGACATGCAGTGTCCCATGGCGGCGGCAAGCATGTGACCTGCATGCGGATGCTCGCCACTTCCCAGAGGTCGGGGCTCTGACATCATCACAGATTCCATTCCATCCTTGAATCTTACAATGAAGTCATATCCCGAAACGCGCTCCACCTCTACCCTGAACTCAGTCTCCTTCATCGATAGGTGAAGAGCTTGAAGGTAGAAAATTATAGCTCCACCTTTGCGAGTTGCTTGAGAACATTATCTCTCAATTTCCCTGGTGAGAGCGGCTCGCTGATCCTCTTTCCAGACTTGATGAGCATCTTCTCCGCCGCCTCCATTTCAGTTCCGCAGGGATCGCAGACAGGGATCTCCTCCGCGCCGAAAGGCAGGACTAAGAACTCAAGGCATTCAGGACATCTAAAGACCAGTTTCCTTCCTCCCAGCTTACCTCTTTTCGCCACTGGAACTCCCTTCATCTCCACAATATCCATAGCGAAGTCCACGGTAGGGGCATTACTGATGCTAGTTCCCACTCCGAAACCGTCAACTGGTACATCAGAAAGAGAAAGTATCTTCTTCTCATCGAGACCCCCGGAAGCGATGATGTCGACATGCCCGTAACCACGGATGTCCATCTCCCAGCGAACTTCCCTGATCAGCTCGGGAAACGAACCCCTTCGAGAGCCGGGTGTGTCAAGTCGTACCGCGTTCAGATCCTTGATCGATTCGCAGGCCAAAATGGCGTTGATCTTTTCGTCTGTGTATGTATCTATAAGGGCGACTCTTGGAACATCCCTGTCCACGACCTCATCGAATGCCCTGTAGGCATTCCCCTCATTTCCGAACATTATCATGAGTGAATGAGGCATCGTTCCGGAGGGTTTCTCATCAATGGTCTCGGCCCCGATCAGGGAGGATACACCATCGCATCCTCCAATAAAGGACGCCCTATCTAGGGCGGGGGCCAGGAACGGATTCATTCTCCTTATCCCAAAGGCGATCACCCTCCGATCGCCGGCAGCCCACTTGCACCTTGCGGCCATGGTCGCCACCCCCGACTCATGGCACATGAAACCCAAGCAAGGGGTTTCATATATGCAGTAATCTGAGTAAGATCCGTTAATGGTGAGCACAGGTACCCTGTTTCCTCTGATGTCCCTAGCCCTGAATACCGTTCCCTCAGGCAACCCCCAAAGGTCGACATTCCTTCCTTCCAGGAGATTCATTGCCTCCTCCGCCCCGCAGAGAACCGCCCAGGGCCAGCTACCGGGCAGTGAGCTCACCGTGAATTCGGAGAGCGCTTGCTGTTCTAGCATTCCCTTGGCCTTCAGTATCTCCATGGTCCTCGAGAAGTAGACGTCGGTGGTCAGACCTTCCATCAGCTCCTCCTCCGTGGCAACGAAGAAGCGTTTCAGTTGATCACCTGTTCAAGGTCAATGATCTTCGCATGGTATAGATCGGCCATCTCCTTGAGGGCGCCCTCGTGGGCCTCCTGTGAGATCGAGTTCACGCACCCCTTTGGCACCACGATCGAGTAATTCCTGACGAAGGCCTCCGCCGCGGCGAGCTTGATGCAGATGTCGGTGAGGAGACCGCAGAGGATTACCTCCTTCACCCCCATGTCGGTGAGTATCTCGTCCAGGCCCGTATCATGGAAGCTGAAGTAGGTGGACTTCTCGAGCACTATCTCACCTGGTAGAGGTTCCAGCTCCGGGATTATATCCGCGTCCTCGGTCCCCTTCATCGCGTGTTCCCCCCATACCTCGAGCTCCAGATCATCCTCCTCATGGGCATCCGTCACATAGATTACCGGGATCCCCTTGGCCCTGGCCTTGTCCAGCAGCCTTTCGATGCAGGGTATCACCGACCGTGACCTCTCTCCGCCCAGCTTTCCGTATACGAACTCGTTGAGCATGTCTATGACCACAACCGCCTTGTCCATGCCATCTCCTCTATTGGAATCTAACCCGGCGATTAAATCCTTTTTCCCATTGCTAGGTCCGGTCATCCACCTGAGCCTCACGGCCGATAGGGCTTCATGGTGAAGGCATCCCTACCGGGATACACGGCCCTGGGACCCAGGGCCTCCTCGATCCTCATCAAGCGGTTGTATTTGGCGGTCCTCTCCCCTCTGGCAGGTGCCCCTGTCTTTAGCTGACCAGACTGAAGTGCCACAACTATATCGGCTATGGTAGTGTCCTCCGTCTCTCCGGATCTGTGGCTAACGACCACGTTGTAGCCAGCCGCGAAGGAAATATTGGCTGCCTCGAATGCCTCTGTTAGGGTGCCGATCTGGTTGACCTTGAGCAGAAGCGCATTCCCAGCTCCCTGAGAGATTGCCTTCTTCACCCTCAGGGGATTGGTGACAAAGAGATCGTCACCAACGATCTGCACTTTGTCTCCCATGCGTACGGTCATGTCCGTCATGGTGTCGAACGCCTCCTCCTCCACTGGATCCTCCAGGCTCACCAGGGGGAAGGTGTCCACCAAGTCATCATAATAGTCCACTATGCCAGCTGGATCTAGTTCTCTCCCGTCGACGGTGTAGATCCCTTTGGAGTAGAATTCACTTGCGGCAGCGTCCAAAGCCATCAACACATCCTTTCCGGGCTCGTATCCTGCGGACTCGATCGCATTACTTATAACCTCAAGAGCCTCTGGTGCAGAGTCCAACGGGGGAGCGAAGCCTCCCTCATCCCCTACGTTGATCGCCCCCTTGCCGTAATTCTTCTTCAGGATGGACTTGAGGGCATGATAGACTTCCGCAGCAACTCTCATCGCTTCCGTGAAGCTTCTTGCACCGGTCGGCGCGATCATGAATTCTTGAATCTTCAGATCGCTACCGGCGTGCTTGCCGCCGTTGATGATGTTCAGCATAGGTACCGGTAATGCCCTGCTCCCTGGGCCAAGGTGTTCATGGAGCTCCACGCATTTGACATTCGCACCGGCATGTGCACATGCCATTGAAACCGCAGTAAGAGCATTCCCCCCAAGTTTCGATTTATTGGGAGTGCCATCAAGTTCGATCATGGCCCTGTCAATACCCTCCTGGTCGGTGACATCCATGCCTACCAGCATCTTGGCGATGGGGCCTCTGACATTTGCCACTGCTTTCTCCACGGATTTTCCCATGAATGCATCACCGCCATCCCGAAGCTCGAGAGCCTCGTAGGTGCCGGTGGAAGCGCCCGATGGCGCTATGGCCCTGGCAATAACATCCTTAGTGAAAACCTCCGCCTCTACGGTTGGGTTACCCCTGGAATCCAGTACCTGTCTGGCCCAGACCTTGATAATCTCGATATCTCCCATTTGGAATATCTCCCATACTGGAATATGAGTGTCAGTCCTGCCCAAGTTCGGAAAGATCCTCTCGCTGCACGATGTAATCCCGGGTATCGATCATCTCCATGTTCCTCTCGAGCAGGGCCATCTCCCTGGTCTCAAGGATTCTTGGATCCACCGATATAAGCAGTCTGGACTTGTACTCCATCACCGCTTCTGAGATATGGTGGATCATTCGAAGCACCTTCTCGAAATCGTTGTTGACTATGAGGAACTCAAGACCGTCGATGAGGACTATGCTCTCACCGCTCTTCTCCACGAACCTGATGATGGTGTCGCTGAGAATCCCGATGTTCGTGGGATTGACGTAGACCTTGCCCACTTTGTTACTCAACCAGATGATCGGGGTCTTCTCCAGCCCCCACCTAGATCTGATGGTACCCGGGTGCTGTCTGGTCACACACAGCCCTTGAATGTCGTGTGTGACCTGGTCCACGAAAACCTGAAAGGATCTAACTGGTTTCTTCTCCTTCACGATGTATCCGAAACCCCGTCTAACGGAATACTTCATGGCAGAAGAGTCCATGCGTTCTTTTCCTGAAGGCGTCTCCACGTTGGCCTTGGGTTTCCCGAACATTCTCGAAATGAAGCCGGGCTTGCTTTCCTCGACCATCACGACCTCGGGTTGTTCAATCGCTTCCTCCAACGCACCTTTTAACCTATCTGAGAGCTCGCGATTGCTGAACGGCTTCCTGATGTAGCCGGCGACCACATCCTGAAGGCCGAAAATGTCTGTTCCAACGTCCGTGGTCGCAGTCAGCATCATGACCTTGATTTCTTCCGTGAGGCCCTTTTCCTTGAGCTTTCTGAGGACAGTCCACCCGTCGATGTCAGGCATGTTGATATCCAGCAGGATAAGGTCGGGTTGTTTTTCCTCAACGGTGTCCAGACATTCCTTTCCACCGGTGGCGGTAACCGGTTGGTAGCCACTGCTAGCCACCAGTTCCGATACCAATTCAAGAACATCCTCGTTGTCGTCGACGATCATAACCCGCTTCATGAAGCTCACTTCGATTCATTCTGGACTGTCAGCACTCAGATACTGAAATAGGTCAGCTCAACATAAAGATGCCGTAGATTTCTCTAAAGAATGAGAAACTATCGACAAGATTGGGTGAATAGAATATTCGAGGAGGTTTACCTAGGACTTACGGCTCTCTTTGGCCTTGGGCCTAAGGTTAGTATATCCGCACTTACGGCAACGAGTTGCTTTAGGAGGGTTCCTAGCGTTGCACTTCATGCAGATCTTCTTGTTTAGAAGCCTCTCATCAGCCTCTTTGAAACGTGCCATAGTACTACTCTCAGCCCACTTGAACAGGAAACTCGTATAAATATGTTGGTGCGGAATGTCATCAGTCCAGGTGGATGTTCTCACCGACAAGCACCAAATGAGCAAGCAGCGCCTCCAGCTGGATACGCTCATTTCCTCCTTCGACGATTCGGAACTCTACCTCTCCCGTCTTATCGATGAGCTTCACCTTCTCGATGTCCGGTATGCTAAGTTCGAAGAAGGTCCGGTGTATCTGCTTGATGATATCCTGACCTGACAAACCATAGGTTATCATGATCTCATCAAGTATTGTTCTGGCCTCGATGAAATCACCTGATAGCGCGGTCTCAAGGAGAGACTTCACCTCTTCCGGCCTTGCGGTGCCCGAGGTCTGGTAGACCACCTCTATGGTTATGTCCTCTCCCAGAGAGGCGGCAACCTGCAAAGAGTTCACAGCTTTCCTCATATCTCCCTGGGCAACATGGACCAACGCTTCAAGAGCCTCATCCGTGATTTTCGCACCCTCTTTCTCAGCAATCATGGCAAGGTAACTCGTTATAGCTTCTTTGGGCAGGGGTCTGAACCTGAAGACCGCACACCTCGACTGGATGGGATCAATGATCTTTGAGGAGTAGTTGCAGGAGAGCACAAACCTGCAGATATGACTGTAACGTTCCATAGTTCGCCTGAGGGCTGCCTGAGCATCCGATGTGAGGGCATCGGCCTCGTCCAGGAAGATAATCTTGAATCCGGTTCCTCCAATTGGAGAGGTGCGAGCGAACTCTTTGATCTTGCCCCTCACCACGTCGATCCCTCTCTCGTCAGAGGCATTCAGTTCCAAGAAATTCTGCCTCCATCCCTCACCAAAAAGCTCCTTTGACATGGCCAAGGCGCATGTGGTCTTTCCCGTTCCAGCCGGACCTGAGAAAAGCAGATGAGGGAGATTGCCTGTTTCGGCGTAGGCCTTCAGGCGATCTACGATATCCTTCTGTCCAACAACCTCTTTGAGGTTCTTAGGTCTGTACTTCTCTATCCATATCTCCCTCATTTGAACCCATTCCGCTTTATGGATTATGTGGTAAAGAATCTTTTGGATGGGTGTATAGAAACTGCAACCAGCTAAGAAGACTCTGAGACTTATTGTTACAATGCAGGTGATAGCAGGAAATCATTATAACGCCAATCTTCCTAGTGATGGCGTGGTAAAGTGCAACAAGTGCGGCCTTAGAGCCGTGACCTTCATCCGATACAATGGCACCCATCTTTGCCATCAGCATTTCGTGGAATATGTGGAGAAGAGGGTCAAAAGGGAGATCAGGAAACAGCTCTCGATAGAGGGCGCAATGAAGATCGCGGTCGGTCTCTCCGGGGGAAAGGACAGTTCCGTTGCATTGGTAATGCTCCAGAAGATACTGGAGGACCATAGGGATGTGGAGATCCATGCCATCTCCGTTGACGAAGGTATAGAGGGCTACAGGCCTCCCAGCCTGAAGAAGGCGGCAGGGCTCACGGAGGAATTAGGAGTGCAGCACCACATCATCCATTTTCAAGACGAGTTCGGTACCAGCATGGACGCGATCGCTCCCCGCTCAGGTTTCAGGACACCCTGTACATTCTGCGGGGTGCTTAGACGAAAATGCCTCAATAAAAAGGCAATGGAAATCGGTGCTAATGTCATCGCGACCGGTCTCAACCTGGACGATACAGTGCAATCGATCATGATGAATTTCACCCGGGGCGATGTGGAACGGTTGGCCCGCCTTGGACCGCATGTGAAGGTGCAGCCAGGGTTAATACCCAGAATTCAGCCGCTTCGCTCTATTCCGGAGAAGGAATCATATCTTTACGCAATACTTGAGGGCATAGGTTTTTCCGACGATACCTGCCCTTATTCTGACCCAGCTTTGAGAAACGATTACAGAGACATCATCGATTCACTGGAGAACCGAAGCCCAGGCTCGAGATTCTCCATATTGGCAAGCTACGATGCCATCGCCCCCTTATTGAGAGAGAGCTATCCACCAGCAAAGCTCAATACGTGCCAATGCGGCGAACCATCTCTGGGAACAAGATGCAAGGCGTGCGAGCTGCTTGACGAACTGAGAGGAATGGATCAGACGAAGTCGTGATATTCGTAGGCTTCCCCCTCGGTGAAGCAGTACTTCACTGTGGTGAAGTCTTTCTTGAGGGCCTTGACACCCTCTCTTACCACCTTGGGGTCCTCTTTCTTCGCCACCACCCTGTAGATCAGGTTGGCGACCTCCTTCATCTCACTCTCCTTCATGCCCACGCGGGTCAGTTCCTGACTTCCCAACCGGATACCTGAGGGCTTGACCGCGCTAATGTCTCCGGGGAGAAGGTTCTTGTTCGTGATGATGTTCGAATCCTCAAGATCCTTGGATGCGATCTCGCCGCCACCATGCTCTGAAACATCGACTGCAATAGTATGAGATTCAGTGAAACCCTTGTGGGGGCAGAGAACCCCCATGCCGAGCTCGAAGAGCTCCTCGCCAAGGGCCTTAGCGTTTCTGATGACCTGATCGGCGTACTGCTCGGCGAACACCTCCTGCTCAGCAAGAGTGATCGCGAGCGCCGCCATGGCATGTAGATGGTGGCTGCTGGTTACGCCTGGGAAGGCGGCTCTCTGCAGGTTCTTCTCAATCTCATCATCAATATTGTTGGCCAATAGTATGCCGTGGTTGGGTCCTGGGAAGGTCTTGTGAGTGCTCGCCGAGATGACGTTGCACCCTTCCCTGAACGGGTCCTGGAACCTCTTTCCGGCAATGAGTCCTAGGACATGGGCGCCGTCGTACCATACCGAGGCATCGATCTCCTGGAAAGTCTCCTCCAGCTCTTTGAGTGGAGTCGGGAAAAGGAATACCGACAGACCGAACTGGCAGACCTTAGGTCGGTACTCTAGCAGTACTTTGATGGTCCCGTCGATGTCGATGTTCATGTCCTCCTCGTTGAAGGGGTAGTTGATAGACTGAACCCCCCTTATTCCAAAGGCCCCGAACTTCGCTGTAGAGATATGAGCACCTTGAGCCAGGGCTGAGCATGAAACGAGATCACCGGGCTTGACTAGGGCAAAGAGAACTGCGATATTGGCAACTGTGCCTGAAGTCGGTCTGACGTCGGCAAACTGACAATCAAAAATCTTTCGGGCAAGCTCCAAGCACTTTAGCTCCACCTTGTCAACGTAGACATTTCCCATGTAGTAGCGCTTTCCTGGCAATCCCTCCGCGTACCTGTCGTGGAAATCGGATACCATCATCTCCTTGGCCAGGGGACTCATTACGTTCTCGGAGGCGATCATGGGGAGCGACTCCTCGAACCACTTATTGTGGGCTTTCACCTGTTCCCTTATCCAGAAAGCGTCTTCCTTCATGGGTTATCGGGCACGACATTATCAATCTGATTATAAAAGTTGTTGGGATTGAGAGACCGAGTTCAACTGGGAGCTTCGATGTCATTTGACAGTGGGTTTCATTCAATCAGATGGAACTGGACATCCTTCGCTTGAGATCCTGGATGGATTCCACGGGAAGGGGGTCCACACCATTCAGCATTGCCAGGTAGTAAGATACGAAGTCGCCAACCATTATGGCCGCCATGAGGTTGTGGATCTTCGTCTCCTCGTTGAAATCCAGTACGACAGGGGATTTTCCCCCTTCCTTCAAGACATCGATTGTGACCGACATTATCTCTTTGATCGAAGGATTGTCCGTTCTCGATCTTAGAAATACCGGACGGCAGAAGGTATCCATGCTACCCTCCATCCATCCCACGATGTGGTTGTGGTTGCACTCAGGTACTTCTCCGGTAAACGCCATCATTTTAGAGTTCTCGTTGATCTGTGTATGCCATCTCAGGGCAGCCGGACTCAACTCACTAGCGGAGTATACGACAGGAACGACGCCCTCCAGATCCAAAGCGGTCCTCTTGGCCAAATTCTCTTCAATAGGAACCTCTGGAACCAATATTTCTTGAAACTTCTTCAGAGGATCCACCAAATGAGTCAGGTTGCTCGCGATGGGGATCACTCCCGCAGTCTCAAGGATGCATGCTGTCGATCCTAGAAGGTATCCCAAAGCCGCCCTGGGTTGAAATCCAGTGGGAACCATGGCGTAGGGTATACCTTCTTCCTCACAGATTTCCATGAGCCTTCCCCCAGAGGTTACCGCGACGATGTTCAATCCCTTACTTTGGGCAGTGTCCAGAACAGTCAGTACTTCCTTGGTGTTTCCCGAGTAGCTGACAGCTATCAGGAGGGTCTCTTTATCAACCCATCCCGGTAGTTCCATCCCTCTGAGCACGGACATATGATATTCAGACTCACGAATGACACAATCGGCAAGGATGTCCCCGCTGATGGCAGATCCGCCCATTCCACAGAGGCAGATGCCCTTTCCTGTAAACTCGACATCAACCTCGGTGCAAAGGGAGGAGGACAGGTGATCAGGGAAACCATTGATCTGATCGATCATTCTCTCACGATCGAGTTCGGACATCCATTCGAGATTGTCCAGGATAGAACTCATGCAAGAGAAAAGGTCCCCAGGTATTAAATCTGTTTCACAAATTTTTTCGAGAACGGGAAATTAATGGGGCGATAAAACCCTTTCATTTCGTGATGTTTCAATACAATATATACCAATTTAACTGTATTTGCACAAAACCCTTTATATGGGTTACTATTGCCAGATAGGCGAGGAACATGACAGCCAAACTTGAAAAAGCCCTGGAGGACCTTAGAAAGGGCAAGATCGTCCTGGTGTACGACGCTGATGACCGTGAGGGGGAGACCGACATGGTCATAGCCTCTGAGAAGGTTACACCAGACACCATCAGGACACTCCGCAGCGATGCTGGAGGTCTCATCTGCACAACTCTTCACGCTGAAATCAGCAACAGGATAGGGCTGCCTTTTCTCGCAGATGTGTTCTCATCGGTTTCCGACAAGTACCCGGTCATGGAACTGCTTGCTCCGAACGACATACCATATGACACCAAGTCCGCGTTCTCCATAACCATCAATCACAGGAAGACCTTCACAGGCATAACCGACACGGATAGGGCATTGACCATAACTGAATTCACCAAGCTCGCAGGCAAGGCCATGGACCACACCAACGGTTGGGCATCCAGGGAACTGGGGAAGAACTTCAGAGCCCCCGGACACGTTATGCTGCTCAACACCTCCAAGGAGTTGCTCTCCACCCGAATGGGACATACCGAACTGTCGACCGCAATGTTGGTGATGGCGGACCTCATCCCTTCCGCAACGATATGTGAGATGATGGGAGACGATGGAAGAGCCCTCTCAAAGGAAAAAGCTAAGGAGTATGCTCGAGATTTCAACTTAGTGTTCCTCGAGGGGAAGGAGATCATAGAGGCTTGGAGGAACTGGGAGGGGGAGTGAGATGGTCCGGGTAATGGCCTCGGGTGTGTTCGATATTCTTCATACTGGACATATTCATTACCTGACGGAAGCTAAGAGCCTGGGCGATGAACTTTTCGTGGTGGTGGCCACCGACAGTACGGTCAGGAAGAAGAAGCACGAGCCCATCACTTCGGAGGGAATGAGGCTGGAGCTCGTCCGTAGCCTCAAGCCAGTGGACCACGCATACCTGGGCAGGGAAGGCGATATCTTCGATATCGTCAAGGATATCAAACCCGACATAATCGCCCTTGGCTATGATCAGCACTTCGAGGAAGAACAGCTTACAAAGGACCTTAAATCGAGAGGGCTTGATGTTAAGATCGTCCGCATCTCAGAATTCGATCACGACCTGAACGGTACCAGGAAGATCATACAGAAGATCGTGGACTGGTACACGTTCAAGAAGAAGATGCAAAAGACGGAGGGTGATCGATGAAGGTAATTGGGATCGTGGACACCACCTTCGCCCGGTACGACATGGGCTCCGCCGCTGCGAAGGAATTGAAAGGATTGGGTACTGGATTCAAGATCATCAGGAGGACCGTTCCAGGCATCAAAGACCTGCCGGTGGCAGCGAAGAAGCTCCTCGAAGAGGAGGAATGCGATATCGCAATGGCGCTTGGTATGCCAGGGAAGGCCGACAAGGACAAGGTGTGCGCCCATGAGGCCTCGCAGGGCATCATCCAAGCCCAGCTGATGACCAATAAGCACATCATAGAGGTCTTCGTCCACGAGGACGAGGCCGAGGACGAGAAGACCCTCGCATGGCTGATGGATAGAAGAGCGAGGGAACATGCCCGCAACGTCTACGATCTACTGTTCAGACCTCAGGATCTCATCAAGAACGCGGGCATGGGACTGAGGCAGGGTTTCGAGGATGTTGGACCTGCAATGGGAGGAAGAAAGCATGGCTAAGTACAAGGTGGGAATCGTGGTCTCGGAGTTCAACTTCGACATCACCTCAATGATGCTGGAGAGGGCACTAGCACACGCAGAGTTCTTGGACGTGGAGGTGCCTAAAGTGATCAAGGTGCCGGGGGTCTTCGATATGCCCTTGGCCATCAAGAAGCTGCTTGAGGACAAGAACATCGACGGGGTCGTGACTCTTGGATGCGTTATTGAAGGGGAGACCGAACACGACCAGATCGTTATCCAGCACGCATCTAGGAAGATAACTGATCTCTCCGTGGAGTACGGAAAGCCCGTTACACTCGGTATAAGCGGACCGGGAATGACAAGGCTCCAGGCAGAGGAGAGAGTGGAAAAGGCGAAGGATTCTATGGAAGCCTGTGTCAAACTATTGAAGATGCTATCCTGAGAATCACAATTAACGCGATCAGCCTTAGTTATCACCAGTTGCTGCAGATCGATCTACGGATTGGGCACTGCTTCAATGCTCTAGAATATGTCCTGCACTTCATGCGTTCGAGGCATCGCAGGCATGTATCGAAACCCTTGCTCTCAATGCACTTGTAGATGGGACATAGGGAGGTAAGCTTGTTCTCGGGAGAACAGCCCTCGCATTTGTTGTACTCTCTTAGGACGCACTCGGAACAGGCATATCCGCAGCCGCTTATCCACATCATTCTATTCTATGACAAGAGACCCCTAATATCCTTTTCCGGTCTACAGGCAATGTTTGATCATGAAGTCCTCAAGCCAGTTGAAGGCTTTCTCCTGAATCTCCAGGGGCGGCAAGGTCACAGATCGGAAGTGTCCCTTTCCGTGATCGGGATCGAATCCAGAACCCGGTACAAGGACGACATGGGCTTCATTCAGGGCGTCCATCACAAACTGCTTGTCGTCCTTCCAAACGTCGCATTCGATCTTGGGAAATATGTAGAAAGCAGCCTTGGGCCTCACCGCACTGATACCGGGCATCTGGTTGAGACGTTTCCAGGCGTATCTCGACCTTTCCTGAAGCGTTCTGCGGTATCCCTCCAAGAAAGAAAGATCTCCTCTGAGCGTCTCTGCGGCGGCGACCTGGGCAGGTGCGTTAGCTGAGATTCGAAGCCCCAGCTGACGGACGATGCCATCCCTAACTTCATTCAAGACGCCGGTCTCGTCCACCATGGCCATGTATCCCACCCTCCATCCAGGGACCAGGTAGACCTTGGAGAAACCGTTGAAGACCATCACCGGTACGTCCTTGGCGAAGGTCGCGGGGGAAGTATGCTCCCCCTCGTAGGTGATCATGTCGTATATCTCGTCGGTTATGAGTACGACATCGTGCTCTCCGGCGATATTGACCAGCTCCTGCAGCGTTTTACGGTCGTACACAGCCCCAGTGGGGTTGTTGGGATTGATGACCACTATTGCCCTCGTTCTTTCGTTGATCTTCTTCCTTAGGTCGTCAAGGTCCGGTTGCCATCCGTTCTCCTCATCGGCGCGATAGTGTACTGGGACCCCTTCATAGAATCGAATGAAGAGGTTATAGGGCGGATAACCAGGCCCGGGAAGTAGTATCTCATCACCCTTGTTGAGGAGGGCTGCCATCGTCATCTGGAGCGACTCGGTCACGCCCGCGGTTATGTAGACATCCTCTGGACCGATCGTGAGCTTGTTCTTTCTGTGCTCCCTCTCGGCTATCGCTTCCCTCAGCTCCCAGACGCCCTCCGTCTCGGTGTATCCATGGTCACAGGTCTCGGCAGCCCTGCAAAGGGCGTCCTTCATCACCTGGGGGGTCTCGAAGTCAAACTTGTTCGGATCCCCGATGTAAAGCTTCAGGACCTCGTGGCCTTGTGCCTCTAGATCCCTCATAGGAAAGACCATATCCGCGATAGCGTAGTTGATGTCCAACGCCCGCCGTGTCGCTTTCATGATGACCGCCCATAAATATTGTAATGTTATTAATTTTCCTCGAGATTGTTCGTTCTAACAGGGATCAGGTATTCGTGGCTGTGCAACCTATAAATAGATGCTTTTCCACTCGCCTCCCGAATGGGCGCGGTACGGCTGGGAAAGATACTCCTCAGATGGTGCGATCATTGTGATCTGCCCCTTCTCGAGGAGGATGTGTGCGGAATATGCGGTTCGGAACCGAAGAAGGTCGAGATGACCCCTCCAGGCGATCCGAGACCAGCGTTCCCTGGTGATATCGAAGTGATCAGAAAGGTCATCGATGACCAGTTTGGGGAAGGATGCGGGCTTGTAGCGATTCCCGATGGAAGAATAGTGCTTCTTAACAAGGTTCCTGCCCTGGACCGGATGGACGAGGTCATCGTGGGTGGTGAGGTCATCGGAGCCCTGCGATACGATCTGGATTCCAGCTGGAGGTTCATCATGAGGATGAACTCCGCCCGGACACTCCAGGGAAAAGCGGTGAAGGGGTGCGTGATCGCTGATATCGGTGCTGTGAAGCCAATTGTGAGTGGAGCCAACCTACTGGCCCCCGGAGTCATCGATGTTCACGAGGGCGTTGTCCCGGGGGATGAAGTGCTCATCCTGGACCCCGATGGAAGGGCCATTGGTACCGGCAATGCCCGCATGTCCTCAGGAGAAATGTTGGAATCTCAAAGAGGTGTCGCCATCAAGACCAGATGGACGGCTGAACCATCTGATTATATTGAGACGGGAAGGACCAAAAGCTGGGATGATGTGGTGAGGGCGAACCAGAGGATCATCGATCGGCGGGTGGAAGAAGCGGTAAAGTTCGTTAGAAAGACCATGGATAGGAACCCTCTTCCCGCTGTGGTCTCATTCTCAGGCGGAAAGGACAGTCTGGCATGCGCCCTCGTGATCGAGGATGCTGGCTTGAAACTTCCTCTGCTTTTCATAGACACCACTCTGGAGTTCCCAGAGACCGTGAGCTATGTTGAGGAGTACGCTTCGGAGAAAGGGTTGGAGCTGAAAAGGGGATCGGCCTCAAAGAGCATTTTCATGGAGAGCGTGGAGCGTTTCGGACCTCCGGGCAGGGATTTCAGGTGGTGCTGCAAGACCAACAAACTTGGTCCTACTGTGAGAACCATCCTAGAAGAGTTTCCTGAAGGCGTCCTTTCTTTCATCGGACAGAGGAGGTACGAGTCACAGAGCAGGTCTGAGAAGCCCAGGATATGGAAGAACCCCTGGGTTCCAGGACAGGTGGGAGCTGCACCCATTCAGAACTGGACATCGATGCACGTCTGGATCTACATCTTCTCCAAGGATGCGAAGTACAACCCCTGGTACGAGAAAGGTCTGGATCGTATTGGCTGCTACGTGTGCCCCTCCGCGGATCTGGGGGAGCAGTGCTTCGTGGAGGAGCACAGCCCGGAATTCAGGCAATACAAGGAGGACCTGGAGGGATTCGCAGAGAAGAGAGGGTTGCCCCTTGAATGGTCCAGTTACGCATTGTGGCGCTGGAGACGTGTCCCCGGTTCCATCAAGCAGGAGTTGTCCAGGATTGGAGTGGAACCGCTTCGCTGTCACAACGTGACCCGTGAAGTGATCGAGCTGAGGTTGGATGAGGCGATAGGTGACGATATCAGCCTTCAGGCGGAGGGGAAATTCAATCTACCCCTGGACTCTGCAACAATGTCCAATTTCCTCACTCTGATGGGAGAGGTGACCAGAGATGGAAATCGGTTCACCGTCGATGGAACAATCATCGAAGATAACCTAGTGATTATTAAGGGCAGGGACAAGCGAGATATACGAACCAAGTCGGAGAAACTGGTCAAGATCGTCCGAAAGGCGGACGGATGCGTAGGTTGCGGTGTTTGTCTCGGAAAATGCAAGAAAGGAGCCCTCCACCTCGAGGGTGGAAGGCTCAGGATAGTGGAGGAGCGTTGCGTACACTGTGGGGAATGCATTGAACCTTGTCCGGCTCTCAGCTTCATCGACGTTGACTTCGAGTTCTAAGCTTCTCCACCATCCACGGAAGATTCATAGCGACTTCATCGAACGAAGTCTATGCCAGTATCATCTCCCGACTGAGCATAGGATGAGGTTTGATTGTATGAGCTCTGCCTGGACATGCTGACCGTGTCCAGCGGTTGCGTGATATCCTCGTATCCGCTGCCTACCAGGTACTTTGACTTCGCTCCAGTGATGATCAGCAGCACCTTGATGGTCCCCTGCTGTTCGGGCTCCACCGAGCATCCCCAGATGATTCTGGCGCGGTCGCTCATCTTGCTGGAAACAATGTCCGCAGCTTTCTCGGCCTCGCTCACAGTCATGTCAGGGCCGCCCACCACTCTTATGAGTGCACCTTGGGCATCCTTCAGGTCAATCTCCCCGAGCAGGGGTGACGAAAGGGCCTCGTTGACGGCGACGCTCACGCGGTCATCCTCATTGTCATTGGCCTCCCCAATGCCAACGAAGGCAACGCCGCCCTCCTTCATTACGGTCTGGATATCGCTGTAGTCCAGATTCACCAGACCAGGCTTTGTTATGATCTCGGTTAGGCCCTTCAGAGTCTGCATAAGCACTTCGTCAGCCACCTTGAAGGCGGCGTCCACCGGGAGCTTGGGTACCAACTCAAGCAGCTTGTCATTAGGAATAACGATCGTGGTATCGCAAAGCATGCGGAGCCTGTTGAGTCCCATGAGAGCGTTCTCCATTCTAAGGGCGCCTTCGGCCTTGAAGGGCAATGTGACCACTCCAAGAGTCAACGCCTGGAACTGCTCCTTGGCTATCCTCGCCACGTAGTGAGCCGAACCGGTACCGGTCCCACCGCCCATGCCAGCGGTTATGAATACAATGTTCGCGCCGTTCAGGAAATCCCTGATTTCCATGTCGTTCTCCCTGGCGGCCTGCTCACCAACCTGGGGTATGGCTCCCGCTCCCAGTCCTCTGGTGAGAGTCCTGCCAATAAGTATCTTCCTTGGTGCGCGAACCGTAAGCAGGTGCTTTGCATCAGTGTTCAACGCGCAGAGCTGAGCTCCGTCGATGCCACCGTCAACACACCTATTGATCGTGTTCGAACCGCCGCCACCACATCCAACGATCTTGATGCAAACGTCCAATTGATCCGCAATGGCGCGTAGCTCTGCATCAATCTTAGAATTCGCGGAGTCCTGTGGCGGCACGTACTCCTCAGTCTTGGCTTTCGATTCCTCGTAATCTGCCAAGGCATTTCTGACTAATGAATTAGGCAAAGGTGCATCCCTCCCTTGTGACAAAGAGGATATCTTGGATATAAACATATCGTGTGTCCAGCATACTTCAGAAAAGGTTATTTCAAACCTTCTTAGGCACCTAGATTCAATCGGTGTCAAGTATCTTCATGATGATCTCAGGCCACAAGACAATGTGAATGCTAGGATCGTCCTCGTAACGTCTGAAGTAATCCTGATATATCTTCTCAATCGGATCTGGAATCAATGATGCAGTGAGCTTGAGGCAGACTATGCCAACGGTATAAAGGCCAAATATGGCTGACTGGTCCCCCTCTTTGATCCTCTCGGCTATCTCTTCGTGGTAGAAATCCTTGAGGTCCTCTCCCAGGAAGTTCACCATGGTATCCATGGCCTCTGAGTTCTCCCCAGCTATCGTGTAGGAGGTTACCATATTCATTAGTTCCTGGAGTGCGGTAAGGAGCCAGACATCAGTTCCCGATATGTCCACTGGCTCCATGCTTGGCCTGGTGTCAGTGACCTTATTGATCGTCTTCCCGATGTTCGTTAACTCTTTCCTTATCAAGGACTCTCTTGACCTTCCCTCAATTATCGTCCCGGTTTCGTTGTAATCGCGGGTCTTGCTGGCCCTGATGGCCCTCTTGATCGGCTCCTCGATATTTCCAGGATAGACACCCATCCTGGTGAGTTCAGGAGCCATCCTGAGCACATCGACCAGATAGTTCTTCAGATGCTCCACGCTGCGTATGCGGTGCTTGATCAGGTCCAGGCAGGTGGCTATATCCTTGATCGCCTCCATAGTCCTTCCATCTAAGTAGGCATTCCTCGAAACCTCAACCAGTGCCGAGATGTCGTTCACTGGGATGCCTTTCTTCTTTGACAGGGCCATGAGGATTAGGGTTTGTTCAAGGAACGAGACATAGGTAGTGGAGTGGAAGCCCTTGGTATCTCCTAGGAACTTGAAAGCGTTCCGTCTGATGTCCCTGTCCGGGTGCATTATGAGTTCAAGGAGAGCCACCATGGCCTCCTTCCGCTTGGTTATTTCTACAAGGGTGTCACGTACGCTGTCGGCCACTTTGGTATCTTTGTGGTTATAGTGGGAGAATAGAACCAGGAGGGTTAATTCGGGGTCGCTCTCCCCGTAGTCGACCATCTTCTTCTGCATAGTAAGTCGATTAGCGGGAATGGGTGACCTGAATGAAAGAAGCATTTCTTTCTCTATCTGCGAAGCCTCCTTCTTGCGCTTCTTACTTCCCATAAGGCTCTTTAACTTCCTCTCCGCCATCTGAATATCAGCTACACCGAACTGAGTACAAATATTTTACCGCCTGAGAATAAAAAATAATAGAAACCTGGACATCGATTTGATCGGGGACATTATACTGCAGTATCGAAGGTCGAATACGACTTACATTTCCTAGGTTCAGACTAGGCTTTGATCGTTCAACATCAGCCTCTCATCCATGATATCCAGTGTTGTATTTTTATATGAAAAGCTTTTTATTCTCTTGGTTCAATCATGTTTAGAATCCTCTGAGGAGAGCGTGGGTTAACATGGTTGAATGGTCAAAAGTGAGCGATATTTTGGATGAGATCCGCGCGCTGGAATCTGTTCTTGATGTTTCCTTGATTTCAAGGGGAGGCATGTACGTCATGGGAGACCCCCCTTCAGGAGTGCATCAGGAGACTTACGGTGCCATGTCAGCCATAATCATGGGAGCTGCTGAGACCACTTCCTCCGAGCTGAAAGATAGCCTGTACAATATTATCATATGCCTTGCAGAGAGGAACTTGGTGCTCGCGAACATCGGTACCAGATACATGATCTCCATCGCCCTACTTCCAGACAGCGATGTGGGCTCTGCCATGAGCGAGGCAAGGGAAAGGATAACCCGACTCGAAAAGGCCCTTTAAAGCCTTCTCATTCCCCTTCCTAACCATTCTCCGATGCACTTGGTGCCGTAAGAAAACGATCCTCCAAGAGGTCTGCCCTCGCCCCAGATCCCTGTTCTTCCCTTGATTATGGAATATACCAGATCCTCCGCCGTCTGGCAGTCATCAGGAAAGACCGTGCAAGCCTTTCCAATCTCATCTAGGGTGTGGGCGTCACTTCCCCCGATGACCGGGAGATGCAACGAATTCGCCAATCGCATTGCCTTCTCGTTCGCCCCCCTTAAAGAGCGGCCGTTGAGGGCCTCCAAAGCGTCGAAATCATTCTCCCTGATGACCTTCTCACCCAATCCTGACCAGATGCGGTACGGATGTGATGCGATCGCGATCCCGCCCGCCTCTTTTATCCTCTCAATGGTCTCAGCCGTCGATAGATCTCTTTCGATCTCCTCAGATATGTTGAAAGCCAGGATGTGCCCCTCGTTCGAAGTGATCTCCATTGCCTTGAGAACGATGATCTCGTTGACCAATTTCACCGATTCCAACGAGCCTTCAAGCGAATTGTGATCTGCAATTGCCACCGCTCCCAGCCCTATCTCCTTGGCCCTCTCTAGAACCTGAGCTGGTGTCTGTGCGGCATCTCCAGAGAATACAGTGTGGATGTGAAGATCAGCCCTCATCTGACCTTTGCCCCGCTGCCAATATCACGGTCGATAGTAATTGCCACCCTTCCCTCAGTGTACAGAGCGAGGGCGCTGTTAGCATCGGGAGAGGGCATGAACAGGGCTACTTTCTTGGGCATCGCCAGATCATTCGGTGCCTTGAGTGAGACATCTTTTCCCACATCTGCCTTACCTTCGGAAGCGGTGCCTATGCGAAGAGTGAGCTTCTGGAATTCCTGAAAATCCAATCTCTTGGACGATGACGACATTCCACTGTTCACCCGCTCACCTGGCTTGGCGTCGCCAGCAGGTGTGAGCAGCACAACGTCATCTCCTTGGTCAGCAGCTAGAAGCATGCCTTGTGATCTGATGCCTCTCAGCTTCGCGGGCTTCAGGTTGGATACCACCACGATCTTCTTTCCTACCAGATCCTCTAGCTCGTAGTAGCCTTTCAATCCAGCTACCAATGTGATGTCCTCACCGATATCGACTTCCAGCACCAGTAACTTCTCCGCTTCTGGATGGTTGCTTGACGACTTGATCTTACCCACTCTGAGGTCCAGCTTCTCGAAATCCTTGAAGACCATATCCTCCCTCTCTATCATTACCTTGGCGAAGAGCGGCTTGGGGATCATAAGAGACTGCCCATCATTGATCGGGGTGGCGATCATGTCCCATCCCATCTCCATGACGCTCTCCTCGAATCCCAGGAAGGACCAAAGCCTCTCGGATGAGGAGGGAAGGAAAGGATAGCTCATGACCGCCAGAGCCTTCACGATCTCCAGATTAAGATTCAGAACGGTCCCACAGCGCTCTTTGTCCTCCTTGATCAACGCCCAAGGTGCTACCGAATCGAAGTACCTGTTACCGAATTGGGCCAGGTCCATGACGGCTTTGAGGCCTTTCTTGAAACTGCAGGCGGAGAGGTTCTCGTCCATTTCGTCCCGATAGGAGATTATCTCCTCCATGACCTTCTTCCTCTCCTCATCGGTACCTTTGAAGGGAGGAATCTCCCCGAAATGCTTGTGCGTGAAGCTCAGAACACGGTGATAGTAGTTACCCAGGGTTGCCACGAGCTCGTTGTTTGTACGGGTCTCGAAGTCCTCCCAGGAGAAATCCGCGTCACGGTTCTCAGGCATATTTGCCGAGAGATAGTAGCGAACAACGTCCGCATCGAAGTTCTCCAAGATACTCGGGATGTCGATGTTGAGGCCGCGGCTCTTGGAGAACTTGTCCCCCTTGAAGGTGAGGAACTCGTTGGCAGGCACATCATACGCGAGGTTGAGACCACCATAACCCATCAGGATCGCTGGCCAGATGATGGTGTGGAAAGGGATGTTGTCCTTGCCCAGGAAGTAGTAGTGCTTCACCTCTGTATCCTTCCAGTACTCTTTCCACTTGTCAGGCTGTCCTATGAGCTTGGACCACTCTTTGCAGGCTGAGAAATATCCTATGACCGCCTCGAACCATACGTAGATGACCTTGTCCTCCCATCCTTCCAAGGGAACGGAAACGCCCCAGGACATATCCCTGGTTATGGCGCGGTCCTCTAGACCATCCTCCAACCAGTTCTGAGTGAATGTCTGGACATTGGGCTTCCACCAGGTCTTGTCGCTAACCCATTCTATAAGCCGGTCCTGGAAGGCGCTCAACTGGAAGAAATAGTGCTCCGTCTCCCTGAGATCGGGCATAGTACCGCAGTGAATGCAAACTGGTTCCTGCAGATCACCGGGTTCAAATGTCTCTCCGCATTCCTCGCATTGATCGCCCCTGGCCTTTGTATTGCACTTGGGGCAAACTCCCTCGACATATCGGTCTGGAAGGAACTTATCACAGTCCGAGCAGTAGTATTGCATGGTCTGCTTCTTGTATAGATGTCCTTTCTCCAGTAGCTTGAGGAAGATGTCGTGTACCACTTCAAAATGGTTTTCGGTATGGGTCTTGGTGAAGAGGCTGTATGTGATGCCTAGGTCCTCTATCGCCTTGAGGTTCATGCGGTGGTACCTCTCCGCAACCTCGTCGGGCGAGAGACCCTCCTTCTCCGCCCTCACAGTGACGGGGGTTCCGTGCATGTCGGAACCAGAGACCATGAGGACATCGTTTCCTTTTATCCTAAGGAATTTGGTGAAGATGTCTGGAGGCAGGAGTGAACCGGCTACATGCCCGACATGAATGACCCCATTGGAGTAGGGCCATGCTGTGCATACCACGTATTTCGCCATCGATACCGATTGCGAATCGTGGACGTAGGATATAACTGCTGGGGATGTAACTCAAGGATTCCAGGACCGAAAGAAATTGAATTCTAAGGCTAATGCTTCTATTTTGGGAGTCTGGATACATAATGAACATACAATCCTGCTTTTTAATCGAAATCGATAAATCTTAACATATCGTAAAGGCACCCCACATGAGTGAGAGCTTGGAAGAGCTGGGCGGAGGTGCGGAGCGTTTCCTCAGGGAATTGAACAGGGAAAGGCTCCAAGTCTCGATTGGGGAGAAGGAATCGACCGACAGCTTCTCTGTGTTCCAGCGCCACGCTTACCTGTTCGATCTCTTTCTCATATCCGACCTGGGCGAATGGCGAAACCGTGAGACCGGTGAGAAGAAGAAAAGGCTGGCATACCTTCAGCAATTCCTTCAAAAGAACTACCCTCTGGCCATGGTCTCCGACCTGTCAGATCTGTTCGAGGAGAAGGGGACGGTAAAGTTCTCTTCTTGTAAGCCTCCACTCCATACGATCTCGGACGGATACTATTTTGCCCGATCACCAGACAGGGAGGAAAGAATGGGGGCTTGGCATCAACGCGAGAAGATGCTATGGATCTTGAATCCCATACTGGAGAAGCGGCTCGTTGGACTGCACAAGGCGAGCCGGGAGCTTGGATATCAGGGCCTGGTAGATCTATCGCTGGAGGTAAGAGGATTTGACATAGGATGGCTTACCGAAACCATCGAGCTGATACTGGACCGGACCGAAGGGCTGTACCTGGACATGCTGGAGAGCTTCCTGCCAGA
The DNA here is from genome assembly GCA_013415695.1 of Methanomassiliicoccales archaeon. Lineage (NCBI taxonomy): Archaea > Methanobacteriati > Thermoplasmatota > Thermoplasmata > Methanomassiliicoccales > Methanomassiliicoccales archaeon. The sequence continues at coordinate 175,038 of JAAEEP010000003.1, forward strand.
CTCCCTTTCTATGGATGAGATGAAGCAACATGACATGCTCCATCTTCTCCGGGGGGACGAATTCACGGACATGTTCCCTGCCGGGCAGATATGGAACTCCTTGTCATCAGCCCTCTCGGGTTTCGGGGCTAATCTCGGTGTGATTGGGAACCTTCGACTTCTCAGTCCTGGCTGTGGGGGTCCGCAGGCCCTTCCGGTCAGGATACCGAATGAGGTTTACCTGTTCATTGAGCCGAGCGGGGGATACCTGGACTACCTACATCACTTCGGAGAGGCGGGAAAGGCGATCCAGATGGGGAGCACATCTCCCGACATGCCTGTGGAGTTCCGCTATCTGGGAGATCCTGCTATCCCGGAGACATTCGGCCTGCTGCTCCAGAGAATCATCTCCACCAGCCCCTGGCTTGAGGGAAAGGGCGGGAAGGATGACATAGTGCGGTTCAAGAGGCTGTTCTACCTCCACCGCATCTACGAACTCAGAAGACTTGCCGCCCTCCTACTTTACGAGATGAGGGTCAACATGGGCTCCCCCTCCACTGCCGATGATATGTACTCTTCAATCATGGAAGAGAAGCTGCACGTTGCACACAGTAGAGAGGACTGCTTGGTCGATATACTCGTGCCATTCCGATCGGCCGACCGCCTAAGGGGATTCATCCTTGAGGCAATGCTCCGAAAGGCTCTGCTGGAGAAGTGCGGTGAGAGATGGTTCTCCCACCCGGCCGCAAGGGATATCGTCTCAGAGATCTGGTCATGGGGCGGTCGCTTCGGTCTGGATGAGCTTGCTAACTCCATTGGTTACGCCGAGCTGGACATAGAGCCATTGGTAGAAGAGATCGAGGATAGAATACGCCTCGTTTAGACAATCAATTTTAAATGTGTCCTGGCTGTTGCTGGAGATATGCGCATAGCGGTGGTGCTCAAGGACCGATGTCAACCCAAGAAGTGCAACCTTGAGTGCATCAAGTACTGTCCCAAGGTGAGGACTGGAGTGGAAGTCGTCAAGCTGGGTGAGAAGGGGAAGCCCGACATCTCGGAGGAGCTCTGCGTAGGATGTGGCATCTGCGTTCACAAGTGTCCGTTCGATGCGGTCAAGATCATTGGCCTTCCTGACGAGCTGGAAGGAGAGATCGTCCACCAGTACAGCAAGAACGGTTTTCGTTTATACCGTTTGCCAGTGCCCAAATCGGGCATGGTCACCGGCATCCTCGGACCCAACGGTATCGGGAAGAGTACCTCGATCGGATTGCTTTCCGGATCGGAGATCCCCAATCTTGGACTTTACGAAAACCCACCAACCAGGGAGGAGGTGCTTGATCACTTCAGTGGCACCGAACTCCACGATTACCTGGAGAGAGTATTCGCCGGGGATGTGCGCACTTCGTTGAAGCCGCAGTACGTAGACAAACTGCCCTCGGTGCACAACGGTAATGTACGGGAGCTACTGGAGAGGATCGAGGAGCGCATGACAGTCGGACAGGTCGCTGGGCTATTGGACCTCGAGGAAGCTTTGGACAGAGAGCTGGGGAAGCTCTCGGGAGGAGAGCTTCAGCGGGTCGCTCTAGCTGCCAGCATCATGAAGGATGCAGAGGTGTATTTCTTCGACGAGCCCTCGTCCTACCTGGATATCTATCAGAGGATGAAGGTGGCCCGCCTCATAAAGAAACTCAGTGAGGAAAAGCAGGTGATGGTGATCGAACACGACCTCGCCATTCTCGACTTCCTAGCGGACAACACGTACCTCGTATACGGATCTGAAGGGGCGTTCGGGGTGTTCGCACATCCACGCCAGGTGAGAACCGCCATTAATGCCTATCTCGACGGATACCTCAGGGAGGAGAACATCAGGTTCCGTGACAACAAGATCGAATTCCACACCCATCCTCCGAAGAGTGAGTGGGATACCGCGACTCTGATCGAGTTCGGGAATTTTGGAGTGGAGTTCCCCAATTTCTCGCTCATGGTCGACCCTGGAGAGATCAAGATCGGCGAATCCGTCGGAGTTGTGGGACCTAACGCCATAGGAAAGACCACCTTCGTTAAAGTACTGGCAGGGGTGTTGGAACCATCCTTTGGAACGCTGGAGAGCGGTATCAAGGTGAGTTACAAACCACAGTACATCACGCCCGATTTCGATGGCACTGTGAGGGAGCTATTCCACTGCTACGTTAAGGAGTTCTTCGATTCTGGATTCTTCCAGACCGAGGTCGAACATCCTCTTTCCCTCAAACACCTGCTGGAGAAGAACGTGACGACTCTATCCGGCGGAGAGCTACAGAGGGTGGCCATCGCACTTTGCCTGGCTAGAGACGCAGACCTCTATCTCCTTGACGAGCCCTCGGCGTACCTGGACTCAAGCCAGAGGATGAACGCGGCCAAGACCATTCGCAGAGTCATGGAGAAGAGGGGGAGGAGCGCTCTGGTAGTAGATCACGACACCTACTTCTTGGACATGGTATCCGATTCCATGATGGTCTTCTCGGGTGAACCGGGGGAGGGTGGTGTAGGAAGAGGACCGTTCGACATGCGTACTGGGATGAACATGTTCCTCAAAGAAGTGGATGTCACCTTCCGCAGGGACAACGACACCCAGAGGCCAAGGATTAACAAGCCCGATTCCAGGCTGGACAAGGAGCAGAAGTCGAAAGGCGAGTACTACTATTCGAGCTGAGGCTCGTCCTTTGATTCCTCGCTGACATTTCTCTTTCTGTAATAGAAGAAGTAGTACACGACCAGCACCACAGCTGCAACGATTATCAGCACTTCGAATGGCTCGAAGAAGGCCAATATGGCCTCCCAATCCGGACCAAGAAGATATCCCGCATAGGTGAGAGCAAAACACCATATGGCCGATCCCAGCGTGGTAAGTATCGTGAAGGTGACCACGTTCATCCTAGCGATCCCGGCCGGTATGGATACGAATGTTCGCAGGACCGGAAGAAGGCGGGTGAAGAAGACCGCTGTAGCTCCATACTTCCTGAACCATCTCTCCGCGGAATCCAGGTGCTTCTCCTGCAGCAGTACGTACCTCCCGTACCTGAGGATCAGGGGACGTCCGCCGTAGTATCCGATATAGTAGGCGACCAGGGACCCCAAGGTGCATCCTATGGTCCCAGCTATGGAGGCGATGATCCAATCCATCTCGCCTTCGAAGGCGAGCCAGCCGGCAAACGGCATCACCACCTCGCTGGGAATGGGCAGGACCATGCTCTCCAGCCCCATCAATAGGACGATACCAGGGTAACCCAGCGCAAGGATGACGTCCTTGATGAAGGTGGCCACGATCTCGATGATCCCCATCGAATCAACCAAGCCGTTTCAGATTATTATAACCTGTCAAAGACGCCCGGAAGAGAGTAAAGGATAAAGGGTGTCTCTTACCCTCATTATTATGGGTGTGAAATACGAAGGCTCACGAGATAGCGGAAGATGTACATTGGGTCGGGGCAATAGATTGGAATCTCAGGAACTTCCATGGATACACCACTCCCAGGGGAAGTTCGTACAACGCCTACCTTATCACTGACAACAAGAATATTCTCATCGATTCTGTGAAGACCACGGTCTTCAGCCAGCTTCTGGAGAGGGTATCCTCGGTAATAGATCCATCAGAGATAGACCTGATAATCTCAAACCACACGGAGATGGATCACTCCGGAACTCTGATGAGGATGCAGGACTTGAGCGGGGCGGAAATCCTGGCCTCAAATAAGGGGAGGGAAGGCCTCTCCATGCACTTCCCCAAGCTAAAGGTCAAGGCGGTGGAGGATCTCCAGGAGATCGAAACTGGAACAAGGACCGTTAGGTTCATCGAAACGCCCATGCTCCATTGGCCTGACTCCATGTTCTCCTTCCTTGTGGAGGATGGTATCCTGTTCTCGATGGATGGTTTCGGTCAGCACTTGGCCTCGGAGAAGAGGTTCGACGATGAGGTGAATAATTGCATACTCATGTACGAGGCGGCCAAATACTACGCAAATATCCTGATGCCCTTCGGCAAGAAGTTCCTGAATACACTGGAAAAGGTCAAGGACCTTGACATCAAGATGCTGGCGTGCTCTCACGGTCTCATTTGGAGAAGCGGGATCCAGGATATCGTTGGCTCATATGTATCATGGGCGAATGGAGTGACCAAGGAGAAGGCGGTGGTGGTGTACGACACCATGTGGAACTCCACCAAGATGATGGCCGAGGACATTGCGGAGGGTATCGCCTCCAAGGGAATGGAGGTCCTGGTCTTCAGGATGTCGGACACCGACAGGAGCATGGTCATGAAGGAGATTCTGGATGCTAGGGCTGTTGTGATGGGTTCCCCCACGATAAACAACTGCCTTTTTCCATCGATGGCAGACGTTGCCACCTACATGAAGGGGCTCAGACCCAAAGGAAAGCTTGGCGCGGCCTTCGGCTCCTATGGATGGGGCGGAGGGGCTGTGAAGGAGCTAAGGGACCACATGGAGAAGGGAGGCTTGGTGATGCCCTTCGATGATCTCCAGATGAAGTACAGGCCCAGTGACGAACAAAGGGCTCAGTGCTTCGAATACGGGCAGGTTATCGGGGAAAGGATGGTCGATTGGGAAGGACAATAACTTCTTGGTCGGGGGAAAAGGTAAAAACACCATCAGAATCGTATCTAACCCGGTGAACAACCTTGACTGAGGTAGGTGAAGTTTACGAGTGCGAGGTCTGCGGGAACGTTGTAAAGGTGGTCGAGGCCGGGGGTGGAACCCTGGTTTGCTGCGGCGAGGACATGGTTTTAAGGAGCTGAGGCGGGCCACCTTCCTTTTATTTTTTCAGAATAGCCCCGTTCTGCTCGCCAGAAGTACTATGTAGGTGGCGTACACCAGCAGGAAGATGGATCCCTCCAGGCGTCTGATGGACCCCCTGCAGACTATCATAACAACCAGTAACCCTCCCAACAGCAGCATGACCGGAAACTCCAGGAAGAGCAGTTCGCTGGGCACGAATATGGGGCCAATCAAGGACGCCAGTCCAAGAACGAACAGGCTATTGAAGATGTTACTTCCAAGGATATTCGACACCACGAAGGCGGACTCGCATCTCCTGGCAGCGGTTATGGATATGGAGAGCTCGGGAAGCGAGGTGCCGAGGGCTATGGTCGTAAGACCGATAACGACCTGATCGATCCCGAGACCTTGGGCAATCTCCACCGCGCCCCAAATGATGGCCTGAGCTCCCATGATGAGTATCACCAAACCAATGATCAGGAACAGTATCTGCCTGAGCCTACCACCTGTGATTATCTTCTCCTCGATCTTCTCGACTTCCTCCTTCTGTACCTCTTCTGAAACAGGGTGTTTTTTCATCAGGGTGTAAAGGAGCTGACCCATGAACACCGCCATGAGTGCTAGAAGCAGAATTCCTCCCACCCAGGTGTAACCCCCCAGTATAGCCATTAAAGTGATCAGTATCAGGGATAGGAGCATGAAGCCCAGCTCACGGGTGAGCAATCCCTCCCTTATTATGAACGGACAGAAGAAGGCCGAGATGCCCAGCACGAGACCGATGTTTGCGATGTTGCTTCCTATTATCCCTCCAAGTGCTATCTCAGTCGATTCTGTGGCAACCGCCGTGATGGCAAGTGCGGCCTCTGGTGCGGACGAACCGAAGGCAACGATGGTTATCCCCACCACGAAAGGCGGAATCCCTAGGAGTATGGATAGCTTGGCTGCTCCATCCACCATCCACCTGGAACCAAGGTAGACGAAGGCGAATCCTACCAGGATAACTAGAGCAGCGACTATCAAAAAACGCCCCCTGACCATTGAGAGATTTAGGAATACTTCATCGTTTGGTAGGTGACATATATTGTGTTCTAGCAGTCAATTTCGAAAACATCCTAGAGAATTCCCAAAAAATTCAATCGTCACTCTTGATAGCGCAAATAGAATACGATTAGTATTTAATAGATAAACCGTTACATGCTTTAATGATGTCGAGGGCCGACATCCATGTCCACACTCGGTACTCGGGTGTTGGGAAGCTCGGACCGCTTCGGTTCCCCGAGTCCATCTCAGATCCTAAGGACGTGGTCAAGAAGGCCCACTCCATGGGATTCAGGGTAGTCTGCATAACGGACCACAACTCCATAGAGGGAGCTCTAATAGCAAAGGAGAACGCCAAATCCTACAAAGACATCGATGTCGTGGTCGGAGAGGAGATCACTTCCGTTGATGGCGAGATCATCGGTCTGTTTCTCAGCGAGGAAATTCCTTCTGGACTTTCGATCGAAGAGACGATCCGAAGGATAAGGGAACAGGGAGGATTGGTAATCGCCCCTCATCCCTTCAGCCTTCACTGCCCCGCATTGGGTAGTAGAATTAGTGAACTGGACATCGACGGAATAGAGATTCTGAACGCGGGTCACATCGACGGCTATGCCAACAACAAGGCCTCCGAATGGAGCGATCAAAGGCTATGGGCCAACCTGGGAGGAAGCGATTCCCACACTCTCAGCACCATTGGAGACGCGTATACTCTTTTCGAAGGGGAGACCGCTGAGGACCTCAGGAGATCCATTCTGAAGAAGAGCACCGATGTCAGGGGTGGCGCCTGGCGCCTGGAGAAGGCCATCCACTGGAGCATTGGTGTCGTGCTGACTTCAGACGTGCTACTTCTCAAGTCGATGCTCGGACTTATCCGCGAGGCGGACATGCACGATCCCATCGTTTCCAAGATAAGGGTCATGAAGACCGGCAAGAAGGTACTTGCTCTAATGGGTTCAATCCTCTATCTCTTACCACCTATCCCATTCCTGTGCGGGATCACAGGCAAGCAGTTTCTCAAGAGAAAGGCCCGCATCCAGCAGACTGAAAGAAAGCGTTGATACAATTCATTTCAGTTCTAGATCGTTGCAGCAATCAATGCTGATGCTCGTGTTCATGATGGTGCCTTGGATCGTGAAGCTTGCCGAACGCGGCAGCCACCACTTCACTTAGCGCGGGATGGATGATCTGGCTTGCAGCCAGAGGTCTGTAGGTTCGATCACCACAGTTCATCAGATAGACTATGGGCTGCACAAGTATTGCGGCGTGGGGACCGGCCACGGTGGCTCCCAGTATCTCAAGCGTGTTTCCATCGAGGATGACCTTCACGAAACTGTCCTCGTCGGCCATAGCATAGCCCTTGGCGGTGCTGTCGTAACTGCTGTGTCCCACCAGCACAGGACGTCCAGATTCCATGACCTCTGCAAGTGTCATTCCAACACCTGCCACCTGAGGATATGTGAAGATCGCGTGGGGAACAGCATGCTCGTCGAGCTTCACTTTCATGTCTCCGTATGCGTTGATCCAGGCCACGTCGCTCTGGTAATTGGCGGTATGCCTGTACATGGTTCTCCCCAGAACATCTCCGAACGCCCATATCCCGGGCTGGCTTGTCTCTAGGTACTCGTTGACGATGATGTACCCTTTGTCATCCAGATTGACGCCTGTATTCTCCGGGTGAAGGAGAGGAGCGTTGCTTATCACGCCTGTTGTGACCAGAATCTCCTCGGCCCTTGACTCCAACGATTCCCCCACGTCACGATCCTCGTGAACGACGACCTTCTCCCCGGAGTCAGACCACACCTCGGCTGTATCCCTATTGGTGTGCACCTCCATGTAGCGACCTAAGGTGTTCTTGACCAGCTCGCTGGCCTCGGGCTCTTCTTTCGGAATTAGCCTGCGGTTGTGGCCCACGATGGTCACCTTTGTGCCAAAAGTCGAGAAGAAATGAGCGAACTCACAGGCCTTGTAACCCCCGCCCAAGATGATAAGGCTATTTGGTATGTCCTTGATGTCGAATATCGTCTCAGATGTCTGGTATCCCGTCTTTTGCAAACCATTAATGTTTGGAATCCTCGTCCGCACGCCACATGCGATCATGATCTTGGGAGCCGTGATCTTCTTCTCCCCCACTTTCAAAATATGCTTGCCCACGAACTCCCCGGTCTCATGGTAATAGTCAAGACTCTCGTCCTCAGCCACTCCCTCTTCCATCTGGTGTCTGTCCCCGAGCACCAGATCCATCATCCTCTTGCGAACCAACTTGAAATCGAGGTCCTTGATGCTTGCATTCACTCCCAGCTTTTGGGCGTGTTCGATCTCCCTCACCACGTCAGCCGGATAAATCATGATCTTGCTAGGAATGCAGCCTCGGTTGAGACAGGTACCACCCATGGTACCGTGCTCCACCAACGCCACCTTGTAATCCTTTCCCCTAGCCCTGGCGGCAACGTTCATCCCTGCGCCTGAGCCGATAACTATGAGGTCATACTTCTTCTCAAACATCGTACTCCCTGAGAAATAGTGAGTTGGTTGGTATAGAAACTTACCTTCATCTCTTGAATTCAGAATGGAATCCTGATCATCATCTTGGCTCAAGGAATGGAAAATGAAAGGAAGGAGTTTTGTTGGGTCAACTACTCGCTGATAGCCCTACCCTGCTTGCCAGGGATTATTCCCTGCTTCTCCAAGAACCACACCAGAATCAGGGTGAGGGTCGAGAGAGGTAGCGCGATTATGAGAGGATCAACCACTTGCCATGGCATACCCAGTACCGCTGGCTTGCCGAAAAAGAATTCCGATAGGCCAAGTACGGAACTCTCCTTCACATG